>CAMLIT010000074.1 GCA_946480295.1 uncultured Gemmatimonadota bacterium | reverse complement strand
CGGGTGGTTGAAGTGCGTGTTCATGTACACCGGATGGTACTGCTTCACCATCTCGCAGAACTCCGGCGTGATGCGTTCCGGCAGGTGCGAGGTGATGCGGCTCCCGATGCGGATGATCTCCACGTGCGGGATCGCGCGCAGCCGCTGCAGGAGGTATTCGAGGCGGCGGTCGCTCAGCATCATCGGGTCGCCGCCCGACATGATCACGTCGCGGATCTCGGGGTGCGCGGCGATGTACTCGAACGCCGACTCGTACTGGTTGAGCGGGATCTTCTCCGGGTCGCCCACCTTCCGGCGGCGCGTGCAGAAGCGGCAGTACGAGGCGCAGACCGGGCTGACGAGGAAGAGCACGCGGTCCGGATAGCGGTGCGTGATGTTCGGCACCGGCGAGTCGCCGTCCTCGTCGAGCGAGTCGATCACGCCGTCCACCACGTCCAGCTCCTGGACGGTGGGGACGTACTGGTTCCACATCGGATCCCCGACTTCCTTGATGGCGCCGAGCGCCGCCGGCGTGAGCCGCATCTGGAAGTTGTCGAACGCGGGCTTGAGTGCCTCGACGTCGATCACGTCGTGACCGAACCGCTCCGCGAGCTTCTCGAGCGTATCGACGCTTTCGTGCAGGATCTTCTGCCAGTCACTCATCGAGGTTACTCCGCGTGACGTCTGAGGGAGGAGGGGTGAGGCGCTTCGTGTAGATCACCCGGTCGTCGGCCGGGGCGTAGAAATCGCGGATGCGGGCGGCCTGGCGATAGCCGCGCGCCTCGTAGAACCGTCGCGTCGCCCGGTACGGATCGCGCGACGATGTCTCGACGACGAGCAACCGTCCGCGTCGGTTTCGCAGGCGGTGCTCGACCTCCGCGAGCAGGCGGCTGCCACCGCCGCTGCCCTGGGCGTCGGGATGCATGGCGATCCAGTACAGGTCGAAGGTGCGATCCGTCGCCGGCGTCGGCCCGTAGCAGGCGTAGCCGGCGAGCGCGTCGTCGGCATACGCGCCGACGACCTCGTAATCCGCCGCGGCGGCGCCGCCCCCCGGTGGTGCGTGCGCCGTCGCAGCGTCGAACAACTCCAACGCCACGTCGATCTCCTCCGGCCGGAACACGGCCGTCGCGGTGAGGATCTCGCGCACGCGGCCGCGCTGCGCCGGCGCGAGTGCCCCGAGTCGTACCGACGTGGTCTCGCTCAGCGGTCCCCCACGGCGAACAGGTCGAGCTCCGCCGCCCCCGGAATGACGCCGCTCAGCCGCTCCGCCATCGCCCAGCGGTCGGCCGCCGGGACCTCGCCGCGCCGCCGCTCGAGCGCGAGCTCGCAGACGGAGCGGATGAGGGCGGGATATTCCATCCCCGAGACGCGCGCCATGCGGGCGAGCCCCGCGTCCGGCGCGATGTCGGGATTCGCGTTGACCTCCAGGATCCACGGCTGGCCGTTCGCGTCGATGCGCATGTCGACCCGGCCGTAGCCCGTGCCGCCGACGGCGCGCCACGCGGCCACGGCGACGCGCTGCACCTCGCGCGCGACCTTCGCCGGAAGCTGGGCGGGGCAGCGGGGCAGCGCGCCGAGATCCTCGTCGCTCCCCGTCTCCCACTTCGAGCGATACGTGATGATGCGCCACTTGCCGCGCGGCATCGCGCCGAAGTCGATCTCGGCGATCGGCAGCACCGCGTTCCCGAGCACGCCGACGTTCACCTCGCGCCCGTCCACGTACCGCTGGACGAGCACCTCCTCCCATCGCTCGAGCATCGCCTCGACGCGGGCGGCGAGCGCGCGCGTGGTCTTCACCACCGAGCGCTGCTCGACGCCGATCGACGCGTCCTCCGCCGCCGGCTTGCAGATGGCGGGGAAGCCGACGCTGGCCAGCCGGCCCCCGCGCCGCACGAGCGTCCAGCGCGGGACGGGCAGCCCCTGCCGCTCGAGCAGGCCGTTGACCACGTGCTTGCGGAGGCAGAGCGCCGTCGTGTAGCTCGAGCTTCCCGTGTACGGGATGCCGAAGAGCTCGAGCACGGCGATGACCGCCGATTCGAGCGACGCGATGCCATCGATCCCCTCGCACATGTTGAAGGCGAGGTCGAACTTCCCGCGGCGGAGCCGCTCGATCCAGCGGCCGTCGGGGTAGACGGGCACGCGCACGACCTGATTGCCCTCCGTCGCCAGCGCGCGCTCGATCGCCTCGACCGTGCCGAGGATCAGCAGGTCGGGGGTCTTCGCGAGCGCGGAAGCGCCGTCGAACAGGAGGGCGATCTTCATGCGACGGCCTCTCGGGGGATCGCGCGGAGGGCGGGCGCGCGCAGCGTGACGCCGCAGCGCTCGGCCGCGTGGCGGAGGCAGGTCCGTATCAGCTCGGCGTAGCCGATCCCGGCCGCGCGCGCCGCCTTGGGCAGGCACGAGTTGTCGGCGGGATCCGGCAGGATGCCGGGGAGCGGATTCACCTCGACGACGTTCGGCACGCCGTCGGCGTCCAGCCGGACGTCGACGCGCGACCAGTCACGACAGCCGAGCACCCGATACGCGCGAAGCACGACCTGCTCGATCGACTCGCGCAGGGCGTCCGGCACCGGCGCCGGGCAGGCGAAGATGTCGAGCGGGCGGTCGGGCTGGTCCCAGAGCCACTTCGCCTCGAAGCCGTAGATCGGGAGCGCGCCGTGGGGGAGCGCGCCGAAGTTCATGCCGACGATGGGGAGCACGCGCGCGCCGGCGCCGTTGCCCAGCACGCCGCAGGTGAACTCGGCGCCGGGCAGGAACTCCTCGACGAGTACCGGCTGCTCGTATGTCTCGAGCAGCGTGACCGTCTGCGCCTCGAGTTCGGCCGCCGAGCGGACGAAGTTGCGTTCCGTGATCCCCTTCGAGGAGCCCTCGTGCACCGGCTTCACGAACAGCGGCAGCAGCTCCGACGGGGCGGCCAGGTCGGTGGCGCCGCGGAGGAGGCGGTGGATGTCGTCGAGCGATTCGACGAGGACGAAGGGCGCGGTGGGGACGCGATGGTGGCTGAGGATCTCCTTCGTGCGTGCCTTGTCGAGGCAGAGCGCGAGGGTGAACGGGTCGCTGCCCGAGTAGGGGACGTCGAAGAACTCGCAGATCGCCGGGACGTGGGCCTCGCGGTTCGGGCCGCGCAGCCCCTCGGCGATGTTGAAGACGATGTCTGGGGCTTCGGCTCGCAGCCGCTCGGGGAAGTCGGCGTTGGCCTCGAGGCGCACCACCTCGCCGCAGGCGGCGAGGGCATCGGCGACGGCATCGATGGTCTCGAGGGAATCCCACTCGGCGTACTGGTCGTCGACCGCGGAGGGGAGAGCGCGCCGTGCGGCGACAGGATCGGCCGACGGCGACGGGAGGGTCCGGGACTCCATGTCCCGGCGCCTACTGGGAGGCTCTTCGGCGCGCGGGATCTCCGAGTCGTTCGCGGGAGCTCCGTCGCTGCTCGCTGGCTTCAGGTTGTACGCGAACCCGATGCGCGTCATCCGATCTCGATTGACCGTTCGCGGCGATGAGTCGCCGCCCTGCTGCGCTCCGGCGTCCGATCGAGCGCCCTTCGCCATCTCGTCGCTCTCATACGGGCGGGCAAGAGCGATGCCATGTGTGAATGGCGCGCAAAATAGGAGAAGCGATTTTGCGGCGCAATGATTTTTTTCTTCACGCCGCGCGCGTGCGCCGACTCGTCATGCGCGGCGCTCCGCCGGGAGCAGATCGCTCGTCGCTCCGCTCCTCGGGGAGCAGATCCCTCGTCGCTCCGCTCCTCGGGATGTGACTCGGCCGTGATGCGGCCGAGTCACACCTTGTGATACGTGAGCCGCGCCGCCTCGCGACGGTCGTCCGCCGAGTAGATCTCGAAGTCGCAGAAGAAGGCGGGCGCCTCCCGCTGGAGGACGCGGAGGATCGCCACCGCCGCGCGGCGGATCTCCAGCTCGGCGCCCTCGCCGGCGCGCAGCTCGAGCATCGTCCGCCAGGCGCGCGCGTTCCCCGTCACGACGATCTTCGTCTCCGTCGAGTTCGGGAGCACGCCGCGGGCGGCCTCCCGGGCCATCTTCCGGCGGTGGACCTTGTCGGCGACCCAGCCGTAGCGCTCCATGAGCTGCTGGACGAGGGCGACGTACGCCCGCTGCGCATCCTCCACCTGCGTCCTCCACGCCCGCTCCAGCTCCTCGTCGCCGATGATCGCCGGCGGGACGACGAACGCCGCCTGCGACTCGTCCACGTAGCGCTGCGAGAGCTGCGAGTACGCGAACCCCGCCCGGTGGCGCACCAGCTCGTGGGTGAGCGAGCGGCTCACCCCTTCGAGGAGGAGCGTGTAGTTGGCGTGCTCCAGGACGCTCCCGTGCCCCTGCTTCTTGATGTTCTCGAGGTAGTCGCGCGTGGCGCGCGACGCCGGGTTGTGCTGGCTCATGTAGCAGAGCCGACCGGCGAACTCGGCGAGCCGCTCCCCGTCGGTGCTCTCGCCGATCCACTTCACGGGCAGGTGCTCGGGCTCGAGGAACTGCGGGCGGGCGAGGAGGGTGACCTTGGGCTCGAAGTACAGCATGCGGGAGGCGGGAGGCGGGAGGCGGGAGGCGGTACTGCGGACTCGGACGACGAACTGCGGACCGGAAGACGCGGAGCAACTGCGGACTGCGGACTGCGGACTGCGGACGTACTGCGAATGGCGGACTGCGGATGGCGGACTGCGGATGGCGGACTGCGGATGGCGGACTGCGGACGGCGAGGAAAGAAAGGAAAACCTCGGCGTCAGGTCAATTCTTGCGCGCGGCGCGTCCCGCGTCCCGCGTCCCTACGCCTCCCGCCCCCCGCCTCCCGCCTGCCGCCTCCCGCAACAGCTCCAGCCTGAACCGCGCGTACGCGCGCTCCCGCTCGATGGTGGCGAGCGCGCGCGCGGCGGCGGCGGGGAGCGGCGGGAGGGCGGGGTCGTACTTGATCTCGTCGACCGGCCGCTGTCCCGGCAGTGGTACCTTCACCCCCGGGTTGAGCATGTCGAGCGGGTCGAACGCGCGCTTCACCATCGCGAAGTACTCGCGCGCCCGCTCGCTCCACACCCGGTCGAGCAGCGGCGTGCGCAGCCGGCCGTCGCCGTGCTCACCTGTCAGCGTCCCGCCGAGCGAGCCGGTGAGCGTCACTACCTCGGCGAGCAGCCGTGCAACGCGCTCGCGCCAGTCGGGGAGGCGGATGTCGACGAGCGGGTTGACGTGCACGTGCGCATCGCCGGCGTGGCCGAAGATCACGCCGCGAAGCTCCTGTCGCGCGAGGGCGTCGCGCACGCCGCGCACGTACGCCGTCAGCCGGTCGGGGGGCACGGCGCCGTCCTCGATGAACTGCATGGACTTGAGCGCCGGGTCGAGCCGGGCGAGGATCGGGCTCGCCGCGTGACGGAACTCCCAGAGCTCGGCCTCCGTGGCCGGGTCGAGCGCGAGCCGCACGGTCGACGCGCCGGCATCGAGGAAGACGCGCTCGATCGCGCGTGCCGCCGACGCCGCGCTGTCGGCGTCCGCTCCCTCCGCTTCCGCGAGCAGCACCGCCTCGGTGCCGTCCGGCACCGGCAGCCCGCGGCCGCCCGAGCCGGCGACGTCGAGGAAGGTGCGCTCCAGCAGCTCGCAGGCGACCGCGCCCGCGGCCCGGGAGCGCACCGCGGCCGCCACCGCGTCGTCGAGCGAAGCGAACGCGCCGAGCACGCTGCTCGTCGCGCCCTCCACCGGTATGAGCGCGAGCTCGATCCCGACGAAGAGCGCGAGCGTCCCCTCGCTCCCGACGAGCAGGTCCACCAGTTCCCGCGAGCGGGCGTACTCACCGACCGCATATCCTGACGAGTCCTTCCGCACGCCGTCGTGCCAGGCGCGCTCGCGCCCGGCGTCGCGGACCAGCATCGGTGCGACGTCGCGCAGGAAGCGGTCGATCGCGGGGATGCCGCCCGGCGGCGGCGCTCCACGCCGGACCTCGGCCCGCGTGCCGTCGTCGAACACGCAGTCGAGCGCGCGCACCCACGGCCGCGTCGGACCGAAGCCGAGCGTGTGCGCGCCGGATGCGTTCGTCGCCGTCATCCCGCCGATCGTGCAGAACGCGCCGCTCGACGGATCCACGGGGAAGCGGAGCCCGTGGCGCCGCGCCTGACGATCGACCTCGCCGCGCAGGACGCCGGGGCCGACCCGGATCGTGCGCTGCGTCACGTCCACCGCACCGACGTCGGCGAGCCGGCTGAGGTCCACGACGACGCCGCGGCCGATCGCGCCGCCGCCCATGCTGCTCCCCGACCCGCGCGGGACGAGCGGCGTGCGCGTCCCGTGCGCCCAGCGCACGAGTGTCGCGACGTCGGCCGCGTCGGCGGGCACGGCGACGGCGAGCGGCTCGATCCGGGCGATCCCCGCCGCCTCGGCGTAGACGGCGCGGGCGTCGTCGTCGGCGCGGAAGATCCCGCGGAACTCCGGAGGCGGATCGAGGTGCACCATCGGCTTCGAGCGTGAGCTGGCCTACGCGGCCGGTCGACCGAACAGTATCTTGCGGAGCGCCGGATCGAGATCGCCGGCCCAGACCCGGTCCGCATGCCGGACCCCCAGCGGTCCCCACCGGCGACTCTTCCAGTCTAACCGGCCCGTTGTCCCCGACGCGAGAGAGCAGTGGCTGTCACCGACCAGAGCAGGCGAGACGAGGAAGCCGCGCGCTTCTGCCGGGACATCCTTCCCGCGGTGTCGCGCACCTTCGCGCTCAGCATCCGCGTCCTGCCCGGCGCCCTCGGCCAGGCCGTGCTCTGCGGCTACCTGCTCTGCCGCATCGCCGATACGATCGAGGACGAACCGGCGATGCCGGCCGAGCGGAAGGCGCTCCTGCTCGACGAGCTGGCGCGCTGCTTCGACGACCGCTTCGCCGCCGATCGCTTCCCGGAGCTCGTGCGCGACCTGCAGGGCGAGCCGGCGCACGTGCGCCTCACCCGCAACGCCGATCTCGTCTTCCAGCGCTTCCGGGCGCTCCCGGCGCGCACGCGGGACCACGTCCGCCGCTGGGCGACGGAAATGATCGTCGGCATGCGCAAGTTCGTGCTCCTGTACCCGCACGGAATCCGGATCCAGAGCATCGAGGAGTACCGCGAGTACTGCTACTACGTCGCCGGCACGGTCGGCTACATGCTCACGGACCTGTGGCACGAGCACTCGGCGAGCATCGGCGCCGAGCGATACGAGGTGCTGCGCCAGCGCTCGCGCGCGTTCGCCGAGGCGCTCCAGACGGTGAACATCCTCAAGGACGTGGCGCGCGACGCCGAGCACGAGAACTCCATCTACATCCCCGAGCAGCTGCTGCGCGCGCACGGCAGCAGCCACGCCGGGATCCTCGCCTCCGAGCGCGCGCCGCAGAACGGCGCGGCGCTGGGCGCGCTCGTGCAGCTCGCGTGGGCCGACCTGGAGCACGCCAAGGACTACCTGCTGATGATCCCGCGCCGCGCGGTCGCCATCCGCCTCTTCTGCGCGCTGCCCCTCCTCTTCGCCTACGCGACGCTGCGCGACCTGACGCGGACCCCGTCGGCGCTCGCCCGGCGCGAGGTCGTGAAGATCTCGCGCGCCGAGGTGAAGTCGCTCACGCTCCTGAGCTTCGTCGGCGTGATGAGCAACCGCGCGCTCGCCTGGCTCACCGAGCGGGCGCGGACGAAGCCGGTGGTGCTGATCGGGTAGCGGGAGACGGGAGGCGGGAGGCGCGGGGACGAGGGACGAGGGACGCGTGGTGGAGTGACGGCGGAACACCGCGGCCTGGATGGGGCGCGATGTCGACCGGTCGAACGCGCCGCTCGTCCCTCGTCCCTCGTCCCTATCAGTACTGCCTTTTCGGCGGCAGCGCGGCGGCGGCGGCGAGCATGCCGAGAAGCGATGGCTGGCGCGTGAGGTCCGCCCGCTCCAGTCGGTCGAGGAGCTGCTCGAGGGCGAGCTGTGCTCGTCCGATCGTGCGATGGTGCACGGCGCGCGAGCTCGAGTAGGTCGCGATGCCGAGGGCGATGGCCGGCACGGGGAGGGCAACGGCCGCGAACCCCATCACGGCGAGCGCCGCTCCGCCGGCGATCCCGACGCCGGTGCCCGCCAGCGTGTTGCGGGCGACGGCCCAGCGCTGCGTCGAGAAGTCGGCGTCGAGCCGGACGAGCACGCGTGCCTCGTCCACGGGCACCGCCGTCGCCGCGACCTCGTGCGCGCGCGAGAGCTCGTAACCATGCCCGCCGACGCGGAACGCGCGCCGGATCGCGCCGATGACGTCGTGCCGCGCCTCCCAGACGATGCGATCCGGGAACTGGCGCTTGACCTGGAGCCACTGCTCGCGCTGCATCCACGCATCGATCGCGGCGAGCACGTCACGCGGCGCACCGGGCACGGTGCGGCTCGCGGCGACGTGGCCCGGGCCGAAGAGGCGCGAGCCGACCCCGCGCCCCTCGTCGGGGAGGACCACCCGCGTGCGTTCCTCGGCGAGGGCCTGCCGGAGGTGCTGCGGTGCGAGCCCCACCTCCTTTCCGAGCTCGAGGATCTGGTCCTCCGTGAACTCGTCGCCGGCATCCCCGCTGCCGGCCTGCAGCTCCGCCGCGCGCGCGAGCACGCGCTCGAGGGCCGAGCGGTCGAGCTGGGGCGCGGGAAGCTTCTCGTCCGACATGATCTCAATATACGACGCGAGGGGGCGGGAGGTTCACGCGGGGTGCGGGGTGCGGGGTGCGGCGTGCGGGGCGTGGGCACTCCAGGGTTCCTTGCGCCGTGCGTAGGGTCCCGTGATCGGGCTGGCATCACACGATGGGGACACGGATGCCACGGACGAGCGGCACGGATGCACGCGGATCCTTCCGTGTGGCGCGACGGCGTGTCGCGCCTGGCCTCGATGGCTTTGGTCGCGGTGCGCGCCTCGAGGGCTCCCTCGTGCCGCCGCTGGCCGCTCTGGCCAGACACCATCAAAGAGCAGACGCGAATCTGAACGGCCATCGTGCGCATCGGCGCGAATGCGGGGCGGCGCTCGGGCGGCCGGCACCCGGACCGGCCGCTGGGCGCGAGGACCTCTCGCGCCCAGCGGAGACATCCGCGCCAATCCGCTCTGCATCCGTGGTCATCCGTGTTCCGCTCCGTGGAATGCCCACCCGACTACGGAGCCTGACGCACGGCGCAGCGACGCCGGGGATGCACGCGTCCCGCGTCCCGCGTCCCGCTCAGATCCCTCCCAGCACCGTCTCCATCTGCCTGACGATGGCGTCCCGGATCACATCCGGCAGCGGGAATCTCGCCACGAACGCGGCCTCGAGATTTCGCTCCGGCGGCGTGGCGCCCGTCTCGCGCAGGTAATGGCGCATGTAGCCCGGCGCGAGCTCCGGCGCGGTCCGCTGGAGCAGCAGCGCGCCGCCGCGCACGGCGGCGTTCGCGGTGTACTGCGCCACGATCCCGCTCCGCTGCTGGGCGGGCGTCGTGTTGTCGGCGATCGCCGCGTTGACCACCGTACCGACGATCTCGTGCGCGAAGACGTAGATCGCGTCCACCGCGGTCGCCGGGCTGTCGGGAAAGCTCGTCGTGACGGCGTTCTCCCGCTTCGACGCCGTGACCGTGCGCCCCTCTCCATCGAGCGGCAGCGACAGGATGAACTCGCCGCTCGCCTGCTGGGTGTTGTTCAGGTAGCGCTCCAGCTTCGGACGGTAGAGGAGCCAGAGCGAGTCCACCGCGCGGCGGACGGGCGCGCGGCGCGCCTGCTCGGCGCGCCAGTGGTCGTCGTAGAAGCGCGTCCGCTCGTCGTCGAGCGACTGGACGAACAGGCGCAGCCAATCGCGATCGGCCGCGGTGGGGAAGGAGGTCGCCAGCACCGAGAAGAGGATCTGCATGTTGGGGTCGCTCGCCGCCCCCGGGTTGCCGTCGACCCGCAGGAAGAGCGGCACGACCTGCTTGATCTCGTCGAAGTTCGCGAAGTACAGCGGGACGAACTGGCCGTTGACGAGCGCGGGATCGGCGGCGAGCCGCGCGGCGAGGCGGTCGCGGTTCGCGTCGAGCATGGTGGTGATCCCCATCCGGGCCTTCTGCGCCTGCATGCGCTCGCGATAGCCGCGGGCGAACAGCGGCACGGACGCCGTGTCGCGGCTGAGCATCGCGTACCCGTGCAGCCACAGGTCGACATGCTCGTGCGTCGTCGTGCGCCACTCGCTCGGCGGGACCGCGCCCGGCGAGGCGGAGACAGGCCCTTCCGGCGCCGCGCCGGCGCCGAGCGAGGCGCACGCCGCCGCGCCGCACACGACGGCGGCCATCGCGGCCAGGCGCAGGCGGCCGGACACGCTCACGTCGTGGCGGCCGGCCGTCCGCATGTCGGGCAGAACTTCCAGCCCAGCTCCAGCTCCGTGCCGCACGCCGGGCAGTTGACGACGGTCAGGTTCTGGCCGCAGTGCGGACAGAATGTCAGGCGGCGGCCGGCCGGCAGCGCGCCGCCGCAGTAGCCGCAGGTGTCGCCCGGTGCCGGCGTGATCCCCGTCTGCTGACGTCCGATGGAGGAGGTGGGCGTCGCCATCGGCGGCGGCGACGGGGTGAGCGACGGGCGCGTGGCTCGCGGCGGCGAAGCACTCGGCGACGCGACGGGGGGCGGCACCGCGGGGGTCGGCGCGGCGGAGGCTGGCGCCGCCGCGCTGCGGCGCTCCGGCGTCCGCGGCGCGAACGGCGACGGTGTCTTCGTCCCCGCCACCGGGCCGATGACGCGCGCCACCGCATCCGGGTTGAGCGACACGTGCGACGACGCGAACTCCCGGAACGCGCCCGGGTCCGGATTGCGCGACGCGAGCTCCCGCTGCAGGGCGTCGCGCATGCGATCGTCGACGACGAGATAGCCGCCGGCGCCGGAGAGCAGCTCGGTCATCGCCAGCTCGTAGTCCTGGTTCGTGTCGAACCCGAGCTCGCGCCGATGATGGCGGTACGGCAGGATGTTCTGGTACAACTCCGCGACCTCGAACGGCTGGTGAAGGTACGCGGGGAAGTTCGCCTGGATGGTGCGCGCGAGGTGCTGGAACAGCCGGTCGATGTCGCTCATGGTCGAGTTCAGGTGATGAGCGTGGGCCGCACGAACGCCGGGTACGGCCGCGAGGGCCGGAAGGCTCCACCGGTCGGGAAGGGCGCCAGCTCGCCGATCGTGCGCCCCTTCTGGCGCTGCGTCGCGAGCCACTCGTCGAATTCCGAGGACACGACCCCGCCGGAGCTGGACTGTTCCCTCGCCGCCCGCACGGCGAGGTCGTTGGCGTACTCGTTCTGCGGATGTCCCTCGTGTCCGCGCACCCATCGCCACTGCACCTGGTGGCCGCGCACCGCCTCCACCGCTTCCTGCCAGAGGGCGAGGTTCTCGATCGCGCCGTCCTTCCGCCGCCAGCCGCGCGCGATCCAGCCGAAGACCCACTCGCTCATCCCCTTCACGAGGTACTGCGAGTCGCTCGTGAAGACGACGCGGAAGCGCACGCCCTTGCGCGAGATCGCGCGGAACGCCTCGATCGCGCTGCGCAGCGCCATGCGGTTGTTCGTCGTCGCCGGCTCGGAGACCCAGTAGTCCCAGCGCGTGAGCCGCTCCGTGGCGGCATTGACGTATTCGATGACACCCGCCGCCCCGCCCGGGTTGCTCCCCTCGCGCCCGTTCCCGAGGCACGACTCGTCGGCGTAGATCGCCACGAGCGGCAGCTCGCCCGCCGACTCGCTCGGCAGCTCGCTCGCGCTCATCGCACCACCTCGATCGCGTCCAGCTCGTCGATGAACAGTCGCATCTCGTCACCCGTCGTCGGGTTCCGCGCCTCGATCAGCTCACGGCCGCCGCGGAGCACCAGCCGCAGCGGCACGACGACGTACTCCGTGCCGCGCCGGTACACGGCGATGCGCTGGCGCTTCGCCACAGCCTGCTCGAGCTGATCGTACTGACTCGTGGTCAGCTGGGCCATGCGCCCGGCCTCCCTCCCGTCCATTCCCGGGCCAGGCGCGTCAGCACGCGCGTCGCCCGCTCGATCTCGTCCATCCTTATGTACTCCTCGGCGGCGTGTGCCACCATGATGTCCCCTGGCCCGAAGCAGATCGCCGGGATCCCGGCGTCGTTCAGCAGCGCCGCATCCGTCCACGCGCTCATCCCCTCGACCCGCACCTCCTCCGTGCAGTCGTGCAGCGCCCGGCCGAGCGCGCGCACGATCGGCCCGTCCGTCGCGACGTCGCTCGGCCGCTGCGCGAGCATCGGCTGCATGTCCGCGCGAAACTCCGGCCGCCGCCGCCGCACGCGCTCGCACGCCTCGCGCACCTCGGCGAGCACCTCGTCGGTGCTCTCCCCGGGCAGCGTGCGGCGCTCGAGGCGCAGCGTGCACCGGTCGGGATACGTGGACATCCCCGCCCCTCCCTCGATCAGCGACGCGTGCACCGACGGGCGCCCGAGCAGTGGATGCGCGCGCCGTGCCGGCAGCTCCTCCAGGTCGAGCCGATCCAGCTCGGCGAGGAGGAGGCCGGCCAGCCGGATCGCGTCCACGCCGATCTCCCACCGGCTGCCGTGCGCGGCGCGTCCGTGCACGACGACCTCCACCCACACGAATCCCCGGTGCGCCGGCATGATGGCGAGCCCCGTCGGCTCGGTCACGATCGCCGCGTCGGCACGCACGCCGCACTCGACGAGCGCGCGCGTGCCGAGGCTGGAATATTCCTCGTCGGCGACCGCGGCGAGGACGATCTCGCCGCCGAGACCCTCGTCCGCGGCGCGCACCGCGGCCGCGCACATCGCCGCCACCCCCCCCTTCATGTCGGCCGAGCCGCGTCCATAGAGAAAGCCCTCGCGCTCCTCGGCGGCGAAGGGCGCGTGCACCATCCCGGCGACGTCGACCACGTCGAGGTGCCCGTTGAAGAGGAGCGATCGCCCGCCCTCACCGCCCGCCCCCGCCAGCCGCGCGACGACGTTGGGCCTCCCCGGTGCGACCTCGGTCAGCTCGGCGTGCACGCCCCAGCTCTCCAGCACGTCGCGCAGCACGTGCGCGACCGCTGCCTCGCCGGGCGCACCCGGCACGAGCGACGGATTCCGCGAGTCGACGCGCACCAGCTCCCGCGTCAACGCCACCGCGTCGCCGCGCGCTACCGGCATTCCGCGACCCCGCAGTCGTCCACGGTG
This sequence comes from uncultured Gemmatimonadota bacterium, assembly GCA_946480295.1. The sequence continues at coordinate 9,029 of CAMLIT010000074.1, read as the reverse complement.
AACGCCAGCCGCTCGCCGAGCGGAGCGATGGCCTTCGCGACCGGCTCCACCTCGTCGTCGGCGATGACGAGGACACAGCCGCCGCCAGAGGCGCCGAGTGCCTTCGCGCCGCACGCGCCGGCGGCGCGCGCCCGCTCGACGATCGTGTCGATCCGCTCCGTGGGGATTGCCGGATGCAGCGCGCGCTGGTGCGCCCAGTGCTCGGCGACGAGCGCGCCGAGCGCGTCGAGATCACCGTGCGCGAGCGCCGCCGGCATCTGCTCGGCGAGCGCACGCATCCGCGCGAGAGCGACGAGCACGCGCCGCTCGCCCGCGCGGTAGGCGTCGACGACGGCCGTGATCGTGTCGCCCGAGATGCGCGACTGGCCGGTGTACACGAGAAGACAGCGGCGCTCCAGCGCCGCCATCGTGTGCGTCGCGAGCGCGATCCGCTCGACGGCGACGCCGGCGTCGGAGAAGCGGAGCCCGAGCGCCCCGCCGAAGACGGCGGCGTAGTGATCCTGGCGGCCGCCGGGGATGCCGAGCTCCTCGACCTCCACGGCGCGGCTCCGCTCCGCGAGCGCCTCCCCGCCGAGGCGCTCCCCCGTCCATGCGGCGAGGGCGGCGGCGGTGGCCACCCCGGCGGCGGAGGAGCCACCGAGCCCGGCGCCCACGGGGAAGTCGTTGTGCAGCGCGAGCTCCACGCCTCGTGCGCCGCTGCGCGCAACCGCGGCGGCGACGAGCGCGCGGTCCGACGGGCGGTCGGTGATGAGCGTGGGGGACGTGTCGGGCTGCTGCATCGCCGTCAGGCGCACCGATGCATAACGCGAGATCGCGAGATTGCAGACGAAGCCGCCCTCGCGCTCGCTGTATGGCGGCACGTCCGTCCAGCCGCCGCCGAAGTCGATGCGCGTCGGCGCGCGGAACGCCAGCGTGCGCGACACCTAGCTCGAGTGGTCGTGGACGATGCGCCAGCGCCCGCCGGTGCGCCGCATGACGAGCGACGTCGGGCCGCGTGCCGTGACGGAATCACCGCGCATGAGCACGTAGTAGGCGATCGCGTTGACGACGTCGGGCGCGAGCACGTCCACCTGCAGGTCCTCGAAATGCAGCGAGTCGCGCACGGCACCAGGCGCGAACCGCGCCGCGTACACCCCGCGGATCGCCGCCGGCCCGTGCAGCACGCCACGGCTCGTCACGAACGTCGTGGCCGTGTCCGGAAGATAGTCGGAGAGGAAATCGTCGAGCGCGCCGGCGTTCCAGGCGCGCGCCCCATGCTCCAGCGTGGCCGCGACCTCCGCGCGCACGCGGGCGAGCTCCGACGCCGACGCGGTGTAGCGGCCCGATGGCTGGACGCCCGCGCCGGCGCCGCCGGTGGTGGCACATCCCACGAGGAGCGCCAGCCAGGCCACGCGCACGAGTCCACGGGTCGCATTCGTCATCGGAGGTCCGCTACTTTCTGATGGTCGGCTAAACGTATCGCCGAGGCTTCGATCCGCCAGTCCGCGCGGTCGGCGAAGCGCACTCGAGGGCACACCAGTTGCGAGCGTCGCACGACCATGCTCGACATCGCGCACTATCTCGAAGACTGCAAGTTCATACTCGTCTCCAACCGCGAGCCGTACGAGCACGTGCGCGGCGTGAACGGCGTCGAGGTGAAGCAGCCCGCGGGCGGGCTCGTCTCCGCGCTCGATCCGACGATGCGCCGCACCCACGGCACGTGGGTCGCCTGGGGCTCCGGCTCCGCCGACCGCGACACCGCGGACGAGGCGGGGCGGCTGATGGTCCCGCCCGACGAGCGCTCGTACACCCTCCACCGCGTGTGGCTCGACACCGCCGACGTCGAGGGCTACTACCACGGCTTCGCCAATCGGGCACTGTGGCCGCTGTGTCACATGCTCATCAACCATTTCGAGTTTCGCACGGAGTTCTGGGAGCGGTACCGCGCCGTGAACCTGCGCTTCGCGCACGCCGTGGCCGACGAGGCCGAGCGGTGCACCGGCCGGTCGATGGCCTGGATCCAGGACTATCACTTCGGCCTGCTCTCCGAGTTCCTGCGGGCGATGCGCCCGACGCTGTTCATCCACCAGTTCTGGCACATCCCCTTCCCGCCGCCCGACATTCTCCGCCTCCTCCCGGTCGGCACGCACGAGGCGCTGCTGCGCGGGCTGCTCGGCAACGATCTCATCGAGTTCCAGATCGACCGCTACACCGAGAACTTCCTCGACTGCGTCGACCAGTTCATCCCCGAGGCGCGCGTGGACCACGGGCGGCAGCTCGTCTCCTTCCGCGACCGCATCGTGCACGTCGGCGCGTTCCCGATCAGCATCGACGTCGAGCGCTTCGAGGCCATGGCGACGAGCTCCGACGCGGAGATGCGTGTCGCCACCCTGCGCTCGCGCTACGGGCGCGGCAAGCGGCAGCTCGGTGTCTGCGTCGATCGCATCGACTACACGAAGGGGATCCCGGAGCGGCTGCGCGCGCTGGAGACGCTGTGGAGCGAGCTGCCCGATTTCCGCGGCCGCTTCACCTTCATCTTCGTCTGCACGCCGTCGCGCACGAGCCTCGCCGCGTACGACGCCCTGGAGCGCGAGGTGCTGCAGTCGGTGATGGCGATCAACGAGAAGTTCGGCTCGCGCGACTGGACGCCCATCGTCCTCATCAACGAGAACGTGGACTCCGACCTGCTCGCCGCCGTCTACCGCGCCGCGGACCTGTGCATCGTGTCGTCGCTCCAGGACGGCATGAACCTCGTCGCGAAGGAGTTCATCGCGTCGCAGGTGGACGAGCGGGGCGTGCTCCTCCTGAGCCGCTTCACCGGGTCGGCCGAGGAGATCGAGGGCGCGGTGCTCATCAATCCCTTCAACGTCGACGGCTTCGTCGCCGCGATCCGGACGGCGCTGGAGATGTCGCCGGAGGAGCGGCGGCGCCGGATGCGCCGCATGCGCCGGCAGCTGCACAACTCCACCATCTTCGACTGGCTCGACGCGATCCTCTCGCGCGCGACGTCCATCATGTCGCAGATGCCCGCGACCGTATGACGGCGCCGGCGTTCCCCGTGGCTCCGGCGCTCGCGTCGCGCCTCGCCGGGTCGCCCCTCCTCGTGATGCTCGACGTGGACGGCACGCTCGCGCCGATCGCGCCCACTCCCGACGCCGCGCAGGTGCCCGAGCGGACGCGCCGCGCCGTCGAGACGCTGGCGCGGCGGCCGGACGTGCGCGTCGCGCTCGTCTCCGGTCGAGCCGCCGAGGATGCTCGCCGCCTCGTCGGGGTGCGACGGCTCTGGGTGCTCGGCAATCACGGCATGGAGCGGCTCGATCCCGCCGGCAACCACGCGGTCAACCGCGCCGTGGCGCCATACGAGGGCGCCGTCGCGCGCGCGGCAGCCGCGCTGCGCGCCGAGACCGGAGGCCTTCCCGGCGTGATCGTCGAGGACAAGCGCCTCACCCTCAGCGTGCATTACCGCCTGGCTCCCAGGTCCATCGTCCCGCGGCTGCGCGAGATCGCCGAGCACGTGGCGGCCGTGGACCGCCTGCGCGTCACGGAGGGGAAGGAGATCTTCGAGCTGCGTCCGCCGGTGCGCGTCCACAAGGGGACGGCGATCCTCGAGCTCGCGCACGACCTCGGCGTGGACGAGGAGCATGGCTCGGTGCTCTATGCCGGCGACGATCGAACGGACGAGGATGCCTTCGAGCTGCTGCGCGCCGACATCCCGGGGAGCGTCACCGTGCGCGTGACGGGCGAGCCCCTGCCGGGTGGCGGGGCCTCCCACGCGGAGTTCACCGTCTCCGGCACCGAGCAGCTCCGCGAGCTGCTCGAGTGGCTGGCCGCCGAGCGCTAGGCCGGCGGACCGCTACTTCTTCTTTTTCTTCGCCGGCGCCTTCTTCGCGGCGCTGCTCGCGCTCTGCCGGGAGCTCGACTTGGTCGTGGGTCGCGCGGCGCGCGCCGACTTCGTGCCGCTCTTGGCGGCGGCCTTCGCGGGCTTCGCGGGCTTCGCGCTCCCGGCGGCCTTCGCCGATCCGGCCGGCGCACCGTTCTTCGCCTTCGTCGCGACCGGCTTTGTCGCGGCTGGCTTCGTCGCGACCGGCTTCGTCGCGACCGGCTTCGTCGCGACCGGCTTCGTCGCAGCCGGCCTGGCCGTCGCCGGCCTGGCTGGCGCCGGCGCCGTGGCGCGCGCTGGCGCCGGCGCGGCGCGATGCACGCTCGGCGTCGGCGCGGGAGCCGGCATGCTCGCGGCGCGAAGCGCGGCTTCGGCCTTCGCGGCGGCGGCGCGATCGGCGGCGACCTTCGTCGCCGTCGGGCGGGCCTTCTCGCTCGCCGGCCGCCGCTCGTGCGCCGCTTCCGCCTGGCGAATGAGCTTGTCCGCTTCGTCCTGCGTCATCTGGCCGCGCCGCACCATGAACTGCACGAGATCGCGGGCGCTCTCGATCGCGAACCCGGCGATCCCGGCCGCCGCGCTGATGACGTCCTTCATCGCTGCCGCGACCTTGCTCCCCGCCTCCTGGCTGATGAGCTGCGCTCGCTCCGCGAGCTCGGCGACGGTGTCTCGCGCTTCGGGGCCGCGAGCGCTCGGCGCTCGCGACGGCTGGGCTGCTGATGGGTGAGCCTCGGTACCGGCCGGCGCGATGTCGGTCGGAAGCGGTTTATCCACCATGTGGGTCGTTCACTCGCGTGAAGGGAGAGACCGTCGGTGCGGCGGAGCTGCGTTGAAGGCGGTCGAGGGCCGCGCTATCTTCGCGCGCGTGGCGAGACCGACGTTCGGGCGGAAGTATATGATTCTTCTACAGCTACGCAAGCCGCGGCAGAGCGCGGCTCGTCCTGGCGCGGCCCGGACGAGAGTCGCATCCACTCACGGCATGATGGCGGCAGAATTACTACGTCCGCACGACATCGAATGTTGGAAGGCATCCGCGTTCTCGATCTGACGCGCGTTCTCGCCGGCCCCCTGTGCACCATGCTTCTCGGGGACCTCGGCGCCGACGTCATCAAGGTGGAGCGCCCGGCTGGCGGCGATGATGCCCGGGGCTGGGGGCCGCCGTTCGACGCGCGCGGGGAGAGCGCCTACTATCTCAGCGTCAATCGCAACAAGCTGAGCGTGGCCGCGGACCTGGACGAGCCCGCGGACCTCGATCTCCTGCGACGACTGGCGCTCGAGGCGGACGTGGTCGTCGACAACTTCCGGCGCGGCACGCTCGAGCGGCGCGGCCTCGATCCGGAAAGCCTGATCGCCCAGCGGCCTGGGCTGGTCTGGTGCACGATCACCGGCTTCGGCCCGGAGAGCGATCGCCCGGGATACGACTTCGTCGTCCAGGCCGAATGCGGGTGGATGGCCATCACCGGCGAGCCGGAGGGCGATCCGATGAAGGTCGGCGTCGCGCTGGCCGACGTGATCGCCGGGAAGGACGCCGCGGTGAGCATCCTCGCGGCGCTGGTCGGCCGCCATCGGACCGGCCGTGGTCGCCGGCTGCACGTCTCGCTCGCCGACAGCGCGCGAGCGGCGCTCGTCAACGTCGCCCAGAATGCGCTCGTCACGGGGGGCGACGCGGGCCGGTGGGGCAACGCTCACCCCAACCTCGTGCCGTACCAGCTCTTCGGGACCGCGGACCGCCCGATCGTGATCGCCGTCGGCAACGATGCCCAGTGGCGTGCGTGCGCCGAGGCGCTGGGGCTCGGCGCGCTCGCGGCGGATCCCGATCTCGCCACGAACGCCGGCCGGATCGCTCAGCGGGACGCCCTGGTCGACGCCATGGAGCGACGGCTCAGGGAGGGGGCGGCTGCCGACTGGCAGGCGCGGCTCGCCGCGGCCGGCGTTCCGACTGGTATCGTCAAGCCGGTCCTCGATGTCGTTCGCGAGGCGGGGGCGTCACCGCTGACCGGCATGCCGCCGGCGCTCCCCGGGTCCGTCCGCCTGCCCCCGCCGCGACTCGACGAGCACGGAGCGGCGGTCCGGTCCGTGGGCTGGGAGGCGTTCCGGGGACTCCCCCCGTTCGGGGGCGGCTGAACCGCCGACGCGGCGTTGCGTACCCTCCGGGCTTGTGCCGGAAGTGCCCCCCTGTTACCAGGGCTGCGGCCCATCGTCTATTGCACGTGGCGACCGTACTCCAGCCAGCGAAGAGGGCTACTGCCCTGTCCGAAGCGCGGAAAGTGCGTTACTCTATCGTTGTGAAGACGACGGAGACGCCCCCGCCGACTGATCAGGACGTTTCGGATCAGTTGATCATCCAACGTGTCCTTGCGGGAAACCGCGACGCGTTCCAGACGCTGATTAACCGGTATAGCGATCCCCTGTATCGCCATGCCCTGTGCATGACCGGGAGCCCGGATGTTGCCGAGGACATCCTGCAGCTCAGCTTCATCAAGGCGTACCAGCACCTCGCCGAGGTGCGGGGCCGCTTCGATGCCTGGGTCTTCAGGATCGTCGCCAATGGATGCAAGGACTGGCTGAAGAACATCCGGCGATCGCACCTCAGCTACGACGAGGACGACCAGCCGTCGCAGTACGCGACTCCGGACGAAGAGCTGGACCGGACGGAGTTGCGGACCGACCTCGACCGTGCCCTGGCGACGCTTCCGCCCTCGTTGCGGGAGGCGTTCATCATGAAGCACGTGGAGGGGCGGTCGTACGAGGAGATGGCGGATCTACTGGGTACCACCGTCGGGGCGCTCAAAATGCGCGTGCACCGCGCGCGTGAGGCGCTCCAGGCTCTCTTAGAGGAAAAGTACGCCTAACATGTTCGACGACATCCATCCCGAAGATGGCCTGAGTTTCGATGGCCGGCGACGTGTGCGGCGCACTGACGAAGAGCGCCCGCTCACGGACCGCGAGGTCCCACTCGGGCAGCAGGTCGGACGGGTTCTTTCGCCGGCAGTGCACGCCTGGCTGGACGGCGAGCTCCCGGAGGCGGTCGTGCGCAAGGGTGAGACGGCGCGCGACGTCGAGTTCTGGAAGCGACTGAACGAGGAGGCGGAGAGCCGCAGGCAGATGCGGACGCCGGCTCACGTCCAGGCGCAGATCATGGCCGCGATCCCGCAGAGCGTGCCCCAGGTCATCACGCCCTGGTGGCGGCGCGAGTTCGTGATCACGCCGGCGGCGCTCGTGACCACGGCGGCGACGATCGTCGTCCTCTCCGCCGCGGCGACGCTGTTCATCCTGCAGCTCGTGCGCTGATCGCGCTCGTCGCGAAGCGCAGGCTCGAACGGCGGCCGGTCCCCCGGGACCGGCCGCCTTTTTTTTGTGATCCACCTCTCCATCTGGCGATGTCCTGCATCACGGAACAGGTTATGCAAGGCGGGCTCAGCGAAGTGGCTGCCCGGCCGACCACATCGCTGCAGCTGCGGCTCCGTGCCGAGCGGGTGGAGGTGGACATGAGTGACGAGAGGCATCTCGATCAGCTCCTCCGGGAGTTCGAGCGCGTCGGGATAGATCCGAACACGATCAGCGCCGGGCTGGCCGTCCGTCCCGAGGACGTGCTGCAGGTGCTGCAGAACCTGCCCGACGGAGCCGGTCCCGCCGCGTTCCTCCAGCAGCTCCGGCTCCTCATGACGCAGGCCGCGCGGGAGTGATCGCCTGAGCGCGCGGGCGTTCATCGGCATCAGCGGCTACGACTACCCTCGCTGGCGCGGGAGCTTCTACCCCGAGTCGCTGCCGAAGCGGCGCTGGCTCGAGTACGCGAGCCGCATCTTCAACTCGATAGAGCTCAACGGCACCTTCTACAGCCTCAAGTCGCCCGCGGTGTTCGCGCGCTGGGCGGCCGAGGTGCCTGACGACGGATTCGTCTTCGCCGTGAAGGGCGGGCGGTTCATCACCCACAACCTGAAGCTGCGCCGCTGCGAGACCGCGCTCGGCAATTTCTTCGCGAGCGGCATCCTCGCCCTCGGCGCGAAGACGGGGCCCTTTCTCTGGCAGCTCCCGGCGACGTACGGCTTCGACGCGGAGCGCATCGCGCAGTTCATCCGCATGCTCCCGCGCGACTCGGCCGAGGGCGAGGCCGTCGCGCGCGACCACGACGAGCGGCTCCGGCGCGGCGCGCTCGTGGACTCCACCGCGCGCGTGTCGTACCGCCACGCGTTCGAGGTCCGTCATCCGTCGTACTTCTGCGACGAGTTCTACGCCGTGCTCCGCGAGCACGAGTGCGCGTTCGTCATCGCCGACACCGCCGGCCGCTTCGGGTACGCCGAGGAGGTCACCGCGGACTTCGTCTACGTCCGGTTGCACGGCTCCACGGAGCTCTACGTCAGCGGCTACAGCGACGCGGAGCTCGACGCCTGGGCGGCGCGGATCCGCCGCTGGCGCCGACGCCCGCGCGCGCTCGACGTCTACGTCTACTTCGACAACGACGCGAAGGTGCACGCGCCGCACGATGCCGTGCGGCTCGCGGAGCGCCTCGGCGTCCGACCCGCCGCCCCCGCCGCCTGACATGCCGCTCCGCTATCTCGCGCTCGGCGACTCGTACACCATCGGCGAGGGCGTCGTCGATGGCGAGCGCTGGCCGGTGCAGCTCGCCGCGCTCCTCCGCGCGCGCGGCCTGGACGTGGGCGCGCCCCTCATCATCGCGAGGACGGGCTGGACCACCGACGAGCTCCTCGACGCGATCGCCGCCGCCGCGCCGGATGGGCACTTCGATCTCGCCACGCTCCTCGTCGGCGTGAACGACCACTATCGGGGGCGGTCCCGCGCCGCGTACGAGCCGTCGTTCCGCTCCGTGCTCCAGCGCGCGATCGGCTTCGCGCGCGGGGACCCGTCGCGCGTCGTCGTCCTGTCGATCCCCGACTGGGGAGTCACCCCGTTCGCCGCGCGGGCGGACCGCGCGCGCGTGGCGCGCGAGATCGACGACTTCAACGAGGCGAACCGGCACATCGCGCTCGAGGCGGGGGCGCGCTACGTGGACGTGACGCCGTCGTCCCGGCGGGCCGCGAACGAGCCGGCCCTTCTCGCCGCGGATGGGCTGCATCCGTCGGGGAAGTTGTACGGGGAGTGGGCGGGGCTGGTCCTGGGGGAGGCGAGCGCCGCGTTGGGCGGGGAGCGGGGGGCGGAGACGGGAAGGGCGTGA
>CAMLIT010000073.1 GCA_946480295.1 uncultured Gemmatimonadota bacterium | reverse complement strand
TGGAGGTCCAGACGAGTCGCTGCATCGGGACGGCCTCGAGGACGCAGCCGAGGTTCGGCACCTCCCGCCCGTCGGCCACCGCGATGTCGATGCGGAAGATGCCGCCGGGGCGAACGTCCATCTCGCATCGGGCCACACGCCCCCATTGCCTGGGCATGTACCACTCCTTGAGATGCTCCGGCTTCGTCAACGCTTCCCAGACGAGCCGCACGGGAGCGTCGATGAACCGCTCGATGGCGAAATCGAGCTTCGGATCCATCGTGATTTGCGCGCTCATGATCCTGACTCCTTGTCCTTGAGTTGTCTGACGTATTGATCGAACCGGTCCAGCCGAGCTTCCCACTCCCGACGACGCGCGGCCAGCCAGTCGTCGACGACCTTGAACCGTTCGGGGGCGATCTCGTAGGTCCGCACGCGCCCGAGCTTCTTCGACCTGATCAGGCGGCTCCGCTCGAGCACCGAGAGGTGCTGCACGAACGACGGGAGCTGCATGTCGAAGGGTGCCGCCAGCTCGCTGACCGTGGCTGGTCCGACCGACAGGCGCTCCAGGACCTTTCGCCGGGTCGGGTTGGCGAGGGCGTGAAAGACTTGGTCAGCGGCTGCGAATTGAACCATTGCGGATACCATCCAGACGCGCGAGTTGCCGGTCGACGGGGACATTCTACCGCCGTCGAACACTTTTGTAAATACCTAAGTATTGAACGGCCTGTAACGGAGCGGTCCGACCGCGCGGAAGCCGTCAGGTGCGCGGAGGCAGGCCTTGCGTTGGAGTGACTGGAACGCGCATCCTGGCGGCGGATCTGCCGACCCACCGCCGCCTACATCTCCGCTCTCCCACGACCATGACGATCGAGAGGCTGGACCACGTCAGCGTCGTCGTCGACGATCTCGTCGACGCGATCGAGTTCTTCACCGCGCTCGGCATGACGATCGAAGGCCAGATGCCGATCTCTGGCCCGTGGGTGGACCGCATCAACGGGCTCGAAGGTGTGCAGGTCGAGATCGTCATGATGCGGACCCCGGACGGGCACGGGCGGCTCGAGCTCACGAAGTTCCACCACCCGCCACTCGTCCCGGTCCAACCGACGGTGGCTACGCCGAACGCGCTGGGCCTGCGGAGCGTCATGTTCGCGGTCGACAGCGTCGACGACACGATGGCCCGCCTGCGCGCCAGGGGCGCCGATCTCGTCGGCGAGATCGCCCAGTACGAGGACAAGTACCGGCTCTGCTACGTGCGCGGTCCGGGGGGCATCATCGTCGCGCTGGCGGAGGAACTCTCCTGAGAATCACCGCGTCGCGACACACCGGCGGCCTGCGCGACCATGTCAGTCGCCGCGTCCGAGCAGCTCGCGTTTCTCGGCCTCGGTGAGCTCGGTCTCCGCCTGATGCCCCGCGTCGCCGGGGAGCGCTCGCTGTTCGCCCCGTCTCGCAACGGCCAGCGAACCAGCGGCGCAGGCGGCGCCGGCCACGGCGAGGGGAGGGCCGAACAGGAGGAACTCGCTCCACGCATTCGCTCCCCGCAGCAAGGCGCCGACGACGAAGACCGCGGAGAGCAGGAGGCCGCTCGCGGCGCCCCACGTCGTGAAGCGCGTGAGCGACGTGCGTCCGAACCCGCGACGGCCCTCGATTCCCACGAGGATCCCGGAGAAGATGATCCCGGTGATGAAGCCGAGCGGCGCGAACAGGAGGGGCAGGGGGAGGTCGGTGGAGAAGCCGGGCACTCGCGCCAGCACGCCTCCCGCGAGCGACCATGCCGCTGCCCAGGTGATGCCCATCCCGATCGCCGCGCGGATGCGTCGCGCCCAGTTGTTCATGTCTGCCTCCGACGCGCGAGGGGACGCGCCTGAGGCATCAAGCGCGTGACGACAAGTACTTTGTAGTGCAGAGTACACCCCGAACGTGCGCGGGTCAAGAGTGCATTGCGTCTGGCAGGCGGCCGATTATCTGGTAGAATCAGCCGACCCCAGCAACGGAGAACGCATGCGCAGATGGACGTGGCTTTCCATCGCTGTACTCTTCGCGCCGGCGGCGTGGGCGCAGTCGCCCGCGGCACCTGGCCGGCTCTCGGTGCACTGGGAGGAGCTGACGGGCCCCGACTTTCGCGACGCCATCGGGCGCGCGCAGGGCACCTGCCTGCTCCCGTTCGGCATCCTCGAGAAGCACGGGCCGCACCTCCCGATCGGCAACGACCTGCTGAACGTCCGCTACGCCGCGCTGCACGCGGCCGAGCAGGAATACGCGGTGGTCTTTCCCGAGTACTACTTCGGCCAGATCTTCGAGGCGAAGCACGAACCGGGCACCGTCGCCTACAGCCGCGGCTTGCAGCTCCAGCTCCTGCAGGAGACGACGGACGAGATGGCCCGGAATGGCTGCAAGAAGATCATCATCGTCAACGGCCACGGCGGCAACACGAGCCTGCTCCCCTACTTCGCGCAGACGCAGCTCGAGTCGCCGCACGACTACGTCGTCTACGTGCAGGGGCTGGCGCGCAGCGGACCCGGTGAGCCGAAGCACAAGTCGGATCGGGCGACGGACATGCACGCGGGGGAGAGCGAGACGTCGCTGAGCATGATCGCGCGCCCAGACCTGGTGCACCTCGATCGGGCGTCGCAGGAATCGGGTGCCGACCAGGCGCGCCTCAAGCTGCCGGAGGGCCTCTACACGGGCATCTGGTGGTACGCGCGCTTCCCCAACCACTACGCCGGCAACGGCGCCGTCGCGTCGCGCGAGCTGGGCGAGTTCGAGATGAAGACGTGGATCGATGCGATCGTGCAGTCGATCCGCGCCGTGAAGGCGGACCAGGAAAGCCTCAAGCTGCAGAACGAGTTCTACGAGCGCAGCAAGCACCCACTGGACACGCCGCAATAGCGCGGCGGCTCGACGCCAGGAGGACCCATGCAGACGGAGATCGCGACGTTGCGTCGACAGGTGCGCACGCTGCAGCTGTGCACCGCCGGACTGGCCACGCTGCTCGTGGTCCTCCTGCTGGCGGGCTTCCGATCCGCGCGCTCGGCGGACGACGACCAGGTGATACGAGCGCGCGGCATCGTCATCGTGGATGCCGCCGGCCGGGAACGCATCCTCATCGGCGCGCCGATTCCGCAGGCGCGGAACCGCGTGCGCACGGACACCGCGCGCGTCCGCCAGATCTGGGGCCCGCGCTTTCCGAAGGAGTACGAGACGTGGTACCGGAAGTACCGTAACGGCGTGAACGGCATCCTCGTGCTCGACGAGCAGGGCTTCGACCGCGTGGCGCTCGGCGATTCGGTGCCGGACCCGAACATCGGCCAGCGCATCGGGCCGGCGACGGGGCTGATCATCAACGACGCGCAGGGATTCGAGCGCAGCGGCTACTCGCTCCTGCACGTGGACGGGCGTGATCGAATGGTGCTCGGACTGGACAACGACCGCGGCGGCGAGGGGGTCGTCCTCGCGGTGCAGGACAGCGGGCCGGTGGGCGTCCGGGTGGATGATCGCGGGGCATCCATGTGGCTCGGCCGGGCTCCACAGGGCATACCGGGAGTGTCGGACAAGCCCTTCGCCGGCCTGCTGCTGAAGGACGGGGCCGCGCAGAAGACGATCACCGCGTCGCCGGTCCCGTAGCGATCAGACGCCGGCGATCAGGCGTTGGGCGGCGACGCGTGCGCCGTCGGTCCGCACGGCGCCGCCGATCGCTCGCGCACCGGTGGCCACGTCGGGCCGCAGCGCCTGCTCGAGCGCACGTGTCAGCGACTCGGCGGTCGGCGCGCCGGGGGCGTGGGCCGTCCCCACGCCGAGGTCGTGGATGCGCCGCGCCCAGTAGTGCTGGTCGTAGTGCTGCGGGATGACGACCTGCGGCGCGCCGGCGCGCGCGGCCGCGGTCGTGGTGCCCGCGCCGCCGTGGTGGACGACGGCGGCCACGCGCCCGAACAGGGCCTGCTGGTTCACCTCGCCGATCGCGAGGCAGTCGGCCGCGCCGTCCACGGGCGACAGCTCGGCCCAGCCGCGCGAGACGATCGCGCGGCGGCCGAGCGCTCGCGCCGACTCGATCATGATGCGGCCGAGGTCCCCGGGCGCGCGCATGCTGCCGAAGCCGAAGTAGATCGGCGGGTCGCCGGCGTCGAGAAACGCTTTCAGTTCCGGCGCGATCGGACGCTCGTCAGGCAGGATCCACGCGCCGGTCTGGACGACGGACGCGTCGTCGGGATCGGGCCACGGGGCCAGCGTGTGATCGGCGGCGAGCCAGGGGCGCTCCGTGAGGACGTACGTGCGAACGTCGCGCACCGGCGCGAGGCCGAGCGATGCGCGCTGCGCGTCGATGAGCGTACGCCACGCGTCGTTCCACCGCCGGGCATCCCGGGCCCACAGCTCGCCGTGGTCGGACGCCGTGGGCGCCGGCGTGTCGCCGAGCATGGCGAGCACGGGCGGCGGGTGGTGCGGGGAGGGGAGGACGGCCGGGCAGTAGGCGGCGAAGACGTATGGAACGCCCATGCGTTCCGCCACTGACGGGGCGGCGACCTGCAGGGCCGTCGCGCCGACGATCGCGTCGCACCCCCGGGCCGCGGCGGCGATCGTCTCGAACTGCGCGGCGACCGTGCCTTCGATCATCCGCCGCCGCTGCTCGGGCGTGATGCTCCCCGCCGCGGGGTCGGGCTTCGCGGTCGATCGCACCTCGGGTCCGATCGGCGCCACGGGCATGCCGAGGCTCTCGATCCAGCGGCGGAAGTCGGGGGGCACGCAGAGGAGGACGTCCTGGCCGAGCGCCTTCAACTCGGACGCCAGCGCCACCAGCGGCTGGACGTCGCCCCGCGAGCCGATCGTCGACAGGAGCACGCGCATGAGCACACCTCCATGGAGGGCGGCGAATCTGGGACGGCGCGGGGGGCTTGCCGCAAGCCCCGGTTGCGGGTATATGCTGGAATCAGGGAACGTGGCGCCGGCTGCCGCGGGTGGGCCTCGCTCGGCGCGGCGGAACTCGGCGACGGAGACATCCCGCATGGCGGCCCCCGTGGATCTGCCGTCCTCCGTGCTCGGCGCCTGGCGAACGAACTGCCGCGTCACCGCCTTCCTGATCGAGGAGCTGCCGGCGGAGCTGTGGGACGCGAAGGTCCCCGGCGCGCCGCTGCGGGCCGTCCGCACGATCCTCGCGCACCTGCAACTCCCGAAACACACATGAGGAATCTCTTCGACAGGGACGCCGCCGCGGAGGTGAAGCGCCGCCTGCGGGAGCTGCGTCCCGACAGCCCGCGTCAGTGGGGCAGGATGAATCCCGCCCAGGCCGTGGCGCACTGCGCCCGCGCGCTCGAGCTGGCGCTCGGCGAGCGGCGGCCGCCGCGCATGCTCATCGGCCGCCTGATCGGCCGGATCGTGAAGCCCCTGGCGCTGGGGGACGATGCGCCGATGCGGCGGAACTCGCCGACGGTGCCCGGCGTCGAGGTCACCGACGAGCGGGAGTTCCACGCCGAGCGAGAACGGCTCGAGCGGATGATCGACCGGTTCGTCGCCGCCGGCCCGCAGGGCATGACCACGCACCCACACAGCTTCTTCGGCAGGCTCACGCCGGACGAGTGGGCGGTGCTGATGTACAAGCATCTCGATCACCACCTGCGCCAGTTCGCCGCGTAGCGCGCGGGCTGCGGAACGACGACCCCTTCTGTTCCAGCTCATCGAGGGCACGTCGAGCATGAATCCCACGCTGATCCTCCTCGGCTTTCTGGTCCCGATCGCGCTGCTCGTCGCGATCGACGCTCGGCTGCGCGGGCGCTGACCGATCATGGTCGCCGGCCACCTCGCGATAGGCCTCGCGGTCGACCGTCGGCGCTCGCACCTGCCGCTGGCCGTGACGCTGCTCGCGGCGGTGTGGCCGGATCTGGTCATGGCGGCGATCGGCTTCGCCGCGTCCGGCGCGGCTGCCGATGCGTACTCGCACTCGCTGCCGGCGTTCGGTGCCTGGGCGTTGCTGTTGGGGATCGCCACGGCGATTGCCTACCGCGACCGCCACGCCGGCATCTGGGTGGCGGCGCTCGTGGCCACCCATCTTCCCGCGGATTGGATCACCAGCCGGCTCGCGCTCTGGCCCGGAGGTCCGCAGTGGGGCATGGGCCTGTACGCCAGGCCGGGGCTCGATCTCGCCATCGAGGCGGCACTCGCGGTCGCGGCGTGGGCTATCTACCGCCGGGGCTTGCCGGCCCCGGTCCGCCGGAGCGTGCTGGCGTGGATGCCGCTCGTCGTGCTGCTCGCGCTGCAAGGGATCTGGGCGGGTCTGACCTGGCGGTGAGGCGCGGGTCGGACGCGCAGCAAGGGAGGATTGCGGCGCGCCGCACCGCGGCGCACTGTTTCAGCGTCGGGCGCTCCCGGTCCTCTCCCCGCCTCCCTGGCCCATGACTGATCCCGCCCCACGCTCGCCCGCCGATCGCCTCACCCCCGCGATCCTCCTCGCCGGCTACCTCGGGCTCTTCGTCTGGGGCGCCATCGGTCCGTACGACCGCACGACGTGGTGGGTGGAGAACGTTCCCATCGTCGGCGTCGTCGTCACGCTCGTCGTCCTCTACCTGCGCGGCGTGCGCTTCTCGCCGCTCGCCTACGTGCTCATGGCCGTGCTCCCGTACTGGCACACGGTCGGCGGGCACTACACGTTCGAGCGCGTGCCCTTCGGCTGGTTCGACCGGCTCTTCGGCTTCCAGCGCAACATGTACGACCGGGTGGGGCACTTCACCGTCGGGTTCTTCGCCTTCGGCATCCTCGAGTACCTCCTGGAGCGCCGGAAGATGAGCCGCACGCTCGCGTGCCTGTTCGCCGTGTTCGCGATCGCCTTCGTCGCGATGTCGTACGAGCTGCTCGAGTGGGCGTACGCGGCGTACGGCGGGAACGCGCAGGCGGGCGCCAACTTCCTCGGGAGCCAGGGCGACGTGTGGGACGCGCAGAAGGACATGTTCATGGACACGATCGGCGCCGTCCTCTCGGTGCTCCTCTTCCTCGTCGTGCGCGCCCGCGCCGGGGGAGCGCGCAGGATCGCCGCCTGACGAGGGCGGTCGGGGCCCGTCGGGGCGAGCGCCCCGGCGCACCCGGCGAGCGTCCGGCGGCTGCACGAGACCTCTCACGCTTGGATCCCATGCCCAGAGCCGGCATCGCCATCGCGCTCGCGTCGTGTCTCGCCATGTCCGCCGCCGCGCAGCCGGCGCAGGCGCCGCGCGCGACGGTGCGCGAGTATCGGCGCGTCTTCCCGACGTACCCGTTCAGCGATCCGAACCCGATCCCCGTCGTCGGACGCATCTACCCGTACTTCCGCTTCGACGGCTTCACGCATCGCGCCGAGCCGCGGGCGTGGAAGGTGGTCGAGCTGGAGAACGCGTACGTGCGGGTGATGATCCTCCCGGAGATCGGCGGCAAGATCTGGAGCGCGGTGGACAGGCGCTCGGGGCGGTCGTTCATCTACTTCAACCACACGGTGAAGTTTCGGGACGTCGCGATGCGGGGGCCGTGGACCAGCGGCGGGATCGAGGCCAACTACGGCATCATCGGCCACACGCCGAACGTCGCGACGCCGGTGGATTACGTCACGCGGACCAACGCGGACGGGAGCGTCAGCTGCATCATCGGCGCGCTCGACCTGCTGACCCGCACGCCGTGGCGGATCGAGATCCGGCTCGGGCGGGACGACGCGATGTTCAGCACCACGTCGTTCTGGTACAACGCGTCGCCGCTCGAGCAGCCGTACTACAGCTGGATGAACGCCGGCATCAAGGTCGCCGGCAACCTGCAGTTCGTGTTTCCCGGCACGAGCCACCTCGGGCACGCGGGCGAGCACGGGCCGTGGCCGGTCGACGTCGAGGGGCGCGACATCTCCTGGTACCGGAACAACGACTTCGGCGGCTACAAGTCGTATCACGTCTTCGGCCGGGAGACGGACTTCTTCGGCGCGTACTGGCACGACGACGACTTCGGGATGGTGCGCTACGCGCCGCGCGACGAGAAGCTCGGCAGGAAGATCTGGATCTGGGGGCTGTCGCGGCAGGGGATGATCTGGGAGCAGCTCCTCACCGACAGCGACGGCCAGTACGCGGAGATCCAGTCCGGGCGGCTGTTCAACCAGTCGGCGGAAGCGAGCACGCTGACGCCGTTCAAGCACCTGGGCTTCGCGCCGCACGTCGCGGACGCGTGGACGGAGTACTGGTATCCGGTCGCCGGGACGGGGGGCATCGTCGCGGCGAGCCGGGTCGGTGCGCTGAACGTCGTGCCGCATGGCGACGCGATCGCCGTCGCGCTGTCGCCGACGGTCGCGCTCTCCGATACGCTGCGGGTGACGGCGGGGACGCGGACGCTGTATCGCGCGCTCGTCAGGCGCCGCCCCCTCGAGCTGTTCACCGCGACGATCCCGCTCCACGGGATCGCCCGCGACTCCGTCCGCGTCACGCTCGGCGACCACCTGCTCGACTACGTCGCCGATCCCGGCGCGGACACCCTGGCTCGGCCGCTCGACTCGCCGGCCGGATTCGATTGGCACTCGGCCTACGGGCTCTACGTGCAGGGGAAGGAATGGCTGCGGCAGCGCGAGTACGCGAAGGCCGCCGCGTCGCTCGACAGCGCGCTCGCGCGCGACCCCTGGTTCGTGCCCGCCCTGATGGACCGCGCGCAGCTCGCGATCCGCGCCGCGGAGTACGACGAGGCACGGCGCCTGACGCTCAAGGCGCTGAGCGTCGACACGTATGACGCGTGGGCGAACTACTACTACGGGCTGGCCTCCCGGCGGCTCGGACGCATGGCCGACGCGAAGGACGGCTTCGAGGTGGCGGCCCTCTCGCCGGAGACGCGTGGCGCCGCCTGGACGGAGCTCGCCCGGCTGGCCCTCGCCGAAGGTCGGCTGTCCGCCGCCGACACGTACGCGCGCAAGGCGCTCGGCGCCGAGGGCGGGAACCTGGATGCCCTCGGCGTGGCGATGGTCGTCGCGCGCCGGCGGGGCGATCGGGCCGAGCACGCGCGGCTCCTCGATCGGCTCGAGACGCTCGATCCGCTGAGCCATCAGGCCCGACTCGAGCGCCTCGTGGCGGCCCGCGATCCCTCGTTCGGCACGGCGCTCCGGCGCGGCATCCGCGCCGAGCTGCCGGAGCAGGTGCTGTTCGAGCTCGCCGCCTGGTATGCGGACGTCGGCGAGGTGAGGATCGCGAACGCGCTCCTCGCGGCGGTCGGCGACCAGCCCGCGGCGCTCTACTGGCGCGCGTTCCTCGGCGACTCGGGCGGGACGCGCGCCCTGATCCAGCGCGCCGACCGCCTCTCGCCGCGCTTCGTCTTCCCCTTCCGCACGGAGATGGTACCGGTGCTGCAGGCGGCCGTGCGCGCGTCGGGGTCGTGGGCGCCGCGCTACTACCTCGCGCTGACGCTCTGGGGCGTCGGACGCACGCGCGAGGCCGATTCGCTGCTCACCTCGCTCGGCAACGCGCCGGCGTTCGCGCCGTTCTACGCCGCTCGCGCGGCGCTTCCCGGGCGCGCGGCGGCCGAGGCGCGGCGCGATCTGGAGCGGGCGTCGCAGCTCGACGGCGGCGAGTGGCGATACGGCGAGCTGCTCGTGGAGCAGGCGCTGGCGTCGGGCGACACGTCGTACGCGCTCGGCGTCGCGCGGGGCTATCACGCGCGCTTTCCGGGGAACGAGATCCTCGGCCTGACGTTCGCGAAGGCGCTCGTCGCCGCGGCGCGCTTCGGCGAGGCGGACTCCGCGCTCGCTCGACTGGACGTGCTGCCCCGCGAGGGGGCCAGCGAGGCGCACGCGCTCTACCGCGAGGCGAAGCTCATGCTGGCGGTGGAGGCCATGGCGGCGCGCCGCTGGCAGTCCGCGGCGGCGCTCGTCGCGGCGGCGCGGGAGTGGCCGGAGCGCCTCGGCGAGGGGAAGCCATACGAGGCGGACGTCGACGAGCGGCTGGAGGACTGGCTGTCGGCGTCGATCCTGGAGGGGCGCGGGCGGCGCGATGCGGCCGAGCGGATCTGGCGGTGGCTCGCGGCGGACACGAGGCACACCGGCACGGCGAGCGACGTGCTGCGCGCCTGGTCGCTGGAGCGGCTGGGGCAGCGCGCGACCGCGACGGTGCTCCAGGAGTCCTCGCTGGTGCCGGTGACGACCGGGGTGGACGGGCGCGTGCTCGCGGCGTGGCGGCGGGTCGCGGCGTCCACGGCGCGATGATCGGGGGCGCCGGCGCCTAACGAGTGCACGCCAGGGCGCCCCGCGGTTGCCGTCCGCGCGCCCCGGGTGCATACTGAGCGTGGCGCCGGGAGCACCGGCCGGCGTCCCGTCCCGCCCTCCCGTGTCCCAGTCGCTCGGCGCCGCCGGCCGGGTATGCAGCCGATGGATGAGCATCGCGACGAGTGAACTGCCGGCCGGCGGCGCACGGCCCGACGACACTCGACCTCGCCCAAGATGATTCCGCGACTGCTGAAGTACTCCCTGTTCGTCCTCCTCGTCGCCCCCGCGGCGTGCGTGCATCCCGCGCCGGGTCCCGCCCCGACGCTGATCCTCCGGCCCCCGGCCACGGCCGCCGCGTTCGAGCCGGAGATCGAGGCGTTCGAGGACGCCGACCGCGGGCACAAGCCGGCGCCGGGCGGGATCGTCTTCACCGGCAGCTCGTCGATCCGCTTCTGGAGCGACCTCGCCGCGGACTTTCCTGGCGAGCCGGTGCTCAATCGCGGCTTCGGCGGCTCGACGATCCCGGACGTCACCTGGTTCGCGCCGCGCATCGTCTTCCCCTATCGGCCGCGGCTCATCGTGCTCTACGCGGGCGACAACGACATCGCGGCGGGGCACTCGCCCGAGCAGGTGCTCGCCGACTACCTCGAGTTCGTGCGCGACGTGCGCCGGACGCTGCCGTCGACGCGGATCGTCTTCGTGTCGATCAAGCCGAGCCCGAGCCGGTGGGCGCTCGCGCCGCAGATGCGGGCGGCGAACGCGCTCATCGCCCAGGCGATCGCGCACGACAGCCTCGCCGCCTACGTCGACGTGTTCACGCCGATGCTCGGCGCCAACGGCCATCCGCGGCCGGAGCTCTTCCGGGCCGACAGCCTCCACATGACGCGCGCGGGCTACGCGCTCTGGCGCACGCGCCTCGCGCCCCTCGTCCACTGAGGCGCTGTACATGAGACGGCTCGGCGTCGCGCTCGCGGTCGTGCTCACCGTCGGCTCGCTCGGCTGCGGCAGGCACCGCCGCGTCGTGGAGGACGGCACGCGGGCGATGGCCGACACCCTGGCGCGGCTCAACGCGGTGGCGGTCGCCAACGCCGGGCGATACGAGTTCCTGAATCGCGAGCGGGCGACCGCGATGCAGGCGAGCTTCTTCGAGCACGGCGGGGCGCCGTCGGTCCAGGCGCAGTTCGAGCTCGCTCGGCAGCTCCTCCTCGCGGGGCAGACGCGCGACGCGATCACCCAGCTCGAGGACATCCGCCGCACGACTGGACTGAGCCCCGACCCGAGGACGCCGGAGTACGAGCCGTTCTTCGAGCTGCTGGGGCTCGCGTACCTGCGTCTCGGAGAGCAGGAGAACTGCAACCTGCACCCGAACACGAGCGTCTGCATCCTCGGCGAGCTGCACCACACGCAGCAGGAGGGCGCACGCGCGGCGATCGCGGTCTACGAACGCATCCTCCAGGCCTTCCCGAACGACCTCGGCTCGCGCTGGCTGCTCAACATCGCGTACATGGCGATCGGCGGCTATCCGTCGCTCGTGCCGAAGCCGTACCTCATCCCGGGGCTCGCGCGCAAGCCGGGCGCGCGCTTTCCGCTGTTCGTCGACATCGCCCACGACGTCGGCGCCGACATCACCGGACTGGCGGGCGGGCTCTGTGTCGCGGACTTCGACCGCGACGGGCTGCTCGACCTCTTCACGACATCGTGGGGGCTGAACGAGCCCGTGCACTTCCTCGTCGCCGACGGCCACGGCGGCTACGCCGACCGCGCGAAGCAGGCGGGGCTGAAGGGGATCGTCGGCGGGCCGAACTGCGTGCACGCCGACTACGACAACGACGGATACGAGGACGTCTTCATCACGCGCGGCGGCTGGCTCGGCGACGGCGGCAACTTTCCCAGCTCGCTGCTGCACAACCGCGGGAACGGACGCTTCGAGGACGTGACCTTCGCCGCGGGCCTCGGGGCGCTGCACCCGACGCAGACGGCGGCGTGGGCCGACTTCAACCGCGACGGCTGGCTCGACCTGTTCGTCGGGAACGAGTCGGGGACGGGTCTCGGGTGGGGGACGCATCGCTCGGCACTCTACCTCAACAATCGCGACGGCACCTTCACGGAGGTGTCGCACCGGGTCGGGATCGACGTGGACGCCTTCGTGAAGGGCGTCGCCTGGGGCGACGTGAACAACGACGGCCTTCCCGACCTGTACGTTTCCATCTTCGGCAAGCCGAACCGGCTGTACCTCAATCGCGGCGGGAAGTCGATCGACTCGTGGCGCTTCGAGGAGGTCGCGGCGAAGGCGGGGGTGCAGCAGCCGATCTACTCGTTCCCGGCGTGGTTCTTCGACTACGACAACGACGGCTGGGAGGACCTGCTCGTCCTGAGCTACGACAACCGCGTCCCGCTCGACGAGGCGGTCGCGCGCGAGTATCTCGGCCTGGCGCAGGCGAAGCCGGACAGTGGGCCGGCGACGTTCGAGCACGCGCACCTCTATCGCAACCGGCACGACGGCACCTTCGAGGACATGACGGCGCAGGTCGGGCTCGCGGACCGGGCGATCTACGCGATGGGGAGCAACTTCGGGGACCTCGACAACGACGGCTGGCTCGACTTCTACCTCGGCACCGGCAACCCCGACCTGCGGTCGATCATCCCGAACCGCATGTTCCACAACGTCGACGGCAGGCGATTCGAGGAGGTCACCGTCGAGGGGGGCTTCGGGCACCTGCAGAAGGGTCACGGCACCGCGTTCGCGGATCTCGACCGCGATGGCGACGAGGACGTGTTCGCGGTGATGGGCGGCGCGTACACCGGCGACGTCGCGACGAGCGTGCTGTTCGAGAACCCCGGGTGGCCGGGGCGCGCGTGGATCACGTTGGAGCTGGAGGGGCGCACCGCGAACCGTTCGGCGATCGGCGCGCGCGTGGAGGTCGTGGCCGCGGATTCGTCGGGACGGACGCGCACGATCTGGCGGACCGTCGGCACGGGGGGCTCGTTCGGCTCCGGACCGCTGGAGGTGCACGTGGGGCTCGGTTCTGCCGTGCGGGTGCCGCTCGTGCGCGTCACGTGGCCGGACTCGCTGCGGTCCACGAGCACGTACGCCAACCTGGCGGTGCGGACGACGTACCACATCGTGCAGGGGCAGGCGCCCGTGCTGCTCGACCGGCCGCCGGTGCCGTTCCGAAAGGGGGTGGTGGCCGCGACTGGCGTGCGGGCCCGGTAGCGGCGCATCTTCACGACCCCCGCACAACACACCCATCGTGATCGCACCCGCTTCCGTCACCCTCGAAGGCCACGGCGTCCGCCTCGAGCCGCTCACCACCGACCACGAGCCCGGCCTCGCCGCCGCCGCGGCCGACGGCCGGCTGTGGGAGCTCTGGTTCACCTCCGTGCCGGAGCCCGCGCAGGCCGCGCGCTACATCGCCGATGCGCTCGCCGGGCAGCACGCGGGGCACATGCTCCCGTGGGCGGTGCGCGAGCTCGGGACGGGCACGATCGTCGGCACGACGCGCTATCACGACATCGTGCCGCCGCTCGATCGCGTGGAGATCGGCTGGACGTGGTACGCCGGGCGCTGGCAGCGCTCGCACGTCAACACGGCGTGCAAGCTGCTGCTGCTCACGCACGCCTTCGAGGGGCTCGGGTGCCAGGTGGTCGGGCTGCGCACCGACAACTTCAACTTCGCCTCGCAGCGCGCGATCGAGGCGCTGGGCGCGCACCGCGACGGCGTGCTGCGGCACCACCAGCTGCGGCGCGACGGCACCGTGCGCGACAGCGTGATGTACAGCATCCTCGCGACCGAATGGCCGGACGTGCGGCGCCATCTCGCCACGCGCCTCGCGCGCCACGGCGGCACCGAGCCTCGTCCGGGTGGAACAGCAGGCGGAGCCAAGTGACCCGCGCGAATCGGCCGTCGATCCCGCATCACATGGCGGATGCCTCTTCCAGCGAACGGCGGTACAGGCCCGGCGAGGCGATCGTGCTCGCGCCGCCGAGCACCGCGTGGGCCGCGGCGTTCGAGCGGGAGGCGTCGGCGATCGGCGCGGTGCTGGCGGGGATGTCGATCGAGGTGCACCACATCGGCAGCACCGCGATCCCGGGCATCGTCGCCAAGCCGGTGATCGACATGCTCGGCATCGTGCCGTCGCTCGAGGCGCTGGACGCACGCGCCGGCCGCCTCGCGGCGCTGGACTACGAGGGGCTCGGCGAATTCGGCATCCCCGGTCGCCGCTACTTCCGGAAGAACGGACCGGACGGCGCGCGCACGCACCAGCTGCATGCGTTCGCCGTCGGTTCGCCGGAGATACAGCGCCACCTCGACTTCCGGGACTACCTGCGAGCGTTTCCGGCGCATGCAGCCGCGTACGCGGCACTCAAGCGGGAGCTGGTGGCGCGCTGCGGCTGCGACATCGGCGCCTACACCACTGGAAAGACGGAATTCATCCGCGAGATCGAGCGGCTCGCGGCGCGATGGCGCGGGCGGTGACGATCGCGAGGGATCGGCGGCTCTCGAGGACACACTCCAATCGAACTGGCGGAGGTACATCGTGCAGGCATCGTCGTCGATGCAGGATGAAGGTCGCGTGAGCCTCGTTCGCCGCGCCTCGCGCATCGCGCCGCTCGTCGTCGCCGTGCTCTCGATCGGCGCCTGCGCCTCGCTGCGCCCGGCGCCGGCCGCCGCCGGCCCGGGGACGCTCGTCTGGCACGACGAGTTCGACGGGCCGGCCGGCGCCGCGGTCGACCCGACCAAGTGGGTCGCCGAGACGGGCGGGCAGGGGTGGGGCAACCAGGAGCGCGAGTACTACACGCCCGGCACGGCGAACGCCGCCCTCGACGGCGACGGGCACCTCGTCATCACGGCGAAGGCGCTGCCGCCGGGCACCCCGCTCGCCTGCTGGTACGGCCCCTGTCGCTACGCCTCGGCGCGGATCAAGACCCAGGGCCGCTTCGCGCAGGCGTACGGCCGCTTCGAGGCGCGGATGCGCATCCCGCGCGGACAGGGGCTCTGGCCCGCCTTCTGGATGCTCGGCGCCGACATCGACTCCGTGGGGTGGCCGCGCTCGGGCGAGATCGACATCATGGAGAACATCGGCAAGGAGCCGAATGTCGTGCACGGCACGATCCACGGGCCGGGCTACTCGGGAGCCGACGGCATCGGGCGTGCGGACACGCTCGCGCATCCCCTCGCCGACGACTTCCACGTCTACGCCGTGGAGTGGCAGCCTGACGAGATCCGCTGGCTCATCGACGGCCACGTGTACCATGTCGCGACACCGGCGGTCCTGCCGCCGGGGACGCGCTGGGTGTACGACCATCCGTTCTTTCTCATACTGAACGCGGCGGTCGGCGGGGGCTGGCCCGGTGATCCGGACTCGACGACCACCTTTCCGCAGCGGATGATCGTGGACTACGTGCGCGTGTATCGGCGCTGAGCGCCGCGCGCCAGGCGCTGCGCTGGCGTCGCGTGTGAAGGCACCTGGTCAGGACGACCTTCTCCCGCTCGCGGAGGGCTCCATGTCCGGTCCCGATCCGCTCCCGTTCACCGCGCCGCTGGCTGCATACGACGCCGAGGCCCGGGCGGTGTTCGACGCCCTGCGCGCCGGCGAGGACGCGGTCGCCTGGCGCTTCAAGTGGATGCATCCGCGCTTCCGCGGCCGCCGCGTGGACGAGGTGCGGACGGCGGCGCTCGACATGGATGACGCGCGGCTGCTCGTCGCCCTGGAGCATGCGTTCGACGACTGGGCATCGCTCGCCCGCTTCACCGAGGCGGTGACGCACGACGGCCCGGAGCGGCGGTTCGAGCAGGCGGTGGACGCCGTGATCACGCGCAACGCGACCGAGCTGCGCCAGATGGTGGATGCGCATCCTGATCTGGTGCGTGCGCGCTCGCCGCGGCGGCATCGCGCGACGCTGCTCCACTACGTCGCGGCGAACGGCGTCGAGGGATACCGCCAGCGCACGCCGCCCAACGTGGTCGAGGTCGCGACGATCCTGCTCGACGCGGGCGCGGAGCCCGACGCGCTCGCCGACATGTACGACACCGCGTGCACGACGATGAGCATGCTCCTGTCGAGCGAGCCGCCGCACGCGGCGGGGCTCCAGCTCCCGCTCGCCGAGCTGCTGCTCGCGCGGGGCGCGGCGCTGGAGGGCCCGGGGCGATGGGGCTCCGCGGTCATGACCGGCCTCCTCTTCGGCTACTCGGATGCCGCCCGCGCGCTCGCCGCACGGCTGCCGCCAAACGATGATCTCCCGCTGGCCGCCGGGCTGGGGCGGGCCGGCGACGTGGTACGGCTCCTTCCCACCGCGAGCGCGGACCAGCGGCACCTCGCCCTCGCCCTCGCCGCGCAGCACGGCCACGCCGAGGTCGTGCGACTGCTGCTCGACGCCGGCGAGGATCCCGACCGCTACAATCCCGACGGATGCCACTCCCACGCGACGCCGCTCCACCAGGCGGTGTGGGGCGGGCACGCCGACGTCGTACGCCTGCTCGTCGAGCGTGGCGCGCGGCTGGACATCCGGGACACGATCTTCGACGGCACGCCGCGCGGCTGGGCGGAGTACGGAAAGCGCGTGGAGATCCTGCCGCTGCTCGAAGGCGCGCCGGGCTAGAGCCGGATGGCCGGGAACGCCGCCCCCGCCGCGAGCCCGAGCACGTACAGCCACCCGAACGCCCGGTTGTGCACGAGGCACACGCGGTGGTACCAGAGCGGCCACCCGACGTAGCCCATCGGCGGCTCGCTCGGCGCCGGCGCCGACATCACACGCACCGCACGCACGGCGCGGGGCAGGGCGAACGCGACGACGAGCGCGAAGGGCGTCAGCGCGCCGATGGCGATGCCGATGGCGATCACGACGTACATCAGCACGACCGACGCGCGGTTGAGCGCGCGCGCCCGGCGCTCGCCGAGCACCACGGGAAGCGTGCGCTGGTGCTTGCTCGCGTCGAACAGCCGCTGGTCGATGTGCTTGCCCACGAGGATCGACATCACGCCGAGCCCGTACGGGATGGACGCGAGCAGCGCCGCGCCCGAGGCGTGGCCGGTGATGACGTAGTAGCCGCCCGCGACCATCAGCGGGCCCCAGACGACGAACGACGCGAGCTCGCCGAGCCCCAGCTCCTTGAGCGCGCGCGGCGCCGCGTCGTACGCCCAGAGCAGGAGCGCGCCGACGACGACGAGCGCCACGGCGCCCCAGCCGCGCAGGGCGATGAAGTAGACGCCGATCGCGATCGCGACCGCCGCGAGGATGAGCAGGCCGCGCACGAGGAGCCCCGAGCTCACGGCGCCGCTCAGCACCGGATGCACCGTGTAGCGCCGGCGCGGCGAGTCGTCGGTGTCGTGGCCGCGCCGCGCGCCGAAGTAGTCGTTGGAGAGGTTGCTGATGGCGTGCAGCACGACGTAGCCGACGAGCACGAGCACGAACGGCAGCGGCTCGAGCCGGCGGTCGGTGAGCGCGAGGAGCCCGGCGAGCAGCGCGGCCTGGAAGGAGATCACGAGGATCACGCTCCGCGCCGAGTACAGGAAGCGGGCGATCGCGTCGAGCTGCGCGAGGTCCGCGGCCGTCGGCGGGTAGAAGCCGGTGAACGCGCGCGCCCATTCGCGGGGGCCGCGGCTCACGGGTCGACGGCCGGAAGGGACGGAGGCGGCGGTACGCTCGGTGGACGCGCTCATGGGTCGTCGAGGTCGAGGATGATCGTAGCCTGACGTAAGATAAGCGGGTGCAGCTCCCCGTGGCGGCGCGCGCTGCCTGACGAGTTGACGGGGCGCGGTGGCGGCTGTAGCGTCCCGCTCGAGGTCCCCACCGGCTGCACCCCGACATCCCGATTTCACCTGCATCGCTGGAGGCTGCCCATGCGCCGCTGGCTGCGCCGACTCGTGATCGGCCTCGCCGTCGTCCTCGTCGTCATCGTCGCCACCGGCAGCGTCACGTACGTCGTCGCCGGCCGCCGCTTCGCGCGCCACGTCGACGTCGCCGTGCACGACACCGTGCGGGTCCCGACCGACTCGGCGTCCATCGCCCGCGGCCAGCACCTCGCCACGGCGGTCACGAACTGCGCGATGTGCCACGGCGAGAACCTCGGCGGGATGAAGTTCATCGACGCCGGGCCCCTCATCGGCACGGTGTACACGCCGAACCTGACGAGCGGCCGCGGCGGGATCGGCGGCCGCTTCACCGGCGCCGACTGGGCGCGCGCCATCCGCCACGGCGTGGATCCGACCGGACGGCCGCTCAAGATCATGCCCGCCGAGGACTTCCAGTACCTCAGCGACGCGGATCTCGCGGACATCGTCGCCTACATTCGTAGCCGCCCGCCGGTGGACCACGTGACGCAGGCGTCGCGCGTCGGCCCGCTCGCGCGCGTCCTCTACCTCGCCGGCAAGTTCCCGATCATCCCCGCCGAGGAGGTCCACCACGACCTCGTCCAGCCGCGGCAGGTGACGCCCGGCGTCACGCGCGAGTACGGCGAGTATCTCACGAAGATCGCGGGCTGCCAGGGCTGCCATCGCGCCGACCTCGCCGGCGGCCCGATCGGCGCCGCGCCGCCGGGCACGCCGCCGGCGCAGAACCTCACCCCGGCGGGCATCGGCTCGTGGACGGAGCAGGACCTCGCGCGCGCCCTGCGCACTGGCCGACGCCCCGACGGAAGCGCGATCAACGGCTTCATGCCGTGGACGACCTTCCGCAACATGACCGACGACGAGATCGCGGCCATCTGGAAGTATCTCTCCACCCTGCCGGCGCGACCGATGCACGGCTGACCGCCCGCGCGCCGGCACCGGGGGCCGGCGGCTAGATTTCCGCCGACCCTCCGGGAGACCGCTTTCCCATGCCCAGACCGCTCGCCTTCCTCCTCGTCGCGGCGCTCGCCGCGCTGCCCGCTCCCTCGCTCGCCCAGGCGCCCGCGCCGGCCGACCTCGCCCGCTGGTCGCGCGAGGCCGCGGCGGTGACGATCACGCGCGACGACTGGGGCATCCCGCACATCCACGGGCAGACCGACGCCGACGCCGTCTTCGGGATGATCTACGCGCAGTGCGAGGACGACTTCAACCGCGTCGAGACGAACTACATCAACGCGCTCGGCCGGCTCGCCGAGGCGGAGGGCGAGTCGCAGGTCTACCGCGACCTGCGCATGAAGCTGTTCATCGATCCCGATTCGCTGAAGGCGACGTACGCGGCGAGCCCTGCGTGGCTGAAGCAGTTGATGAACGCCTTCGCCGACGGCGCGAACTACTACCTCTACCGCCATCCCGAGGTGAAGCCGCGCGTCATCACGCGCTTCGAGCCGTGGATGGCGCTGGCGTTCAGCGAGGGGAGCATCGGCGGGGACATCGAGACGATCTCGATCCCGGCGCTGGAGGCCTTCTACGCGCACGCGGCCGCGGCGCCGGTGAGCGCGCCGGCGCGGCCGGCGGAGCCGTCCGGGTCGAACGGCTTCGCCATCGCGCCGAAGAACACCGCCGACCATCACGCACTCCTCCTCATCAACCCGCACACCTCGTTCTTCTTCCGCGCCGAGCTGCAGATGGCGAGCGACGAGGGGCTCGACGCGTACGGCGCGGTCACCTGGGGACAGTTCTTCGTCTACCAGGGGTTCAACGATCGCCTCGGCTGGATGCACACGTCGAGCAACGTGGACGCGATCGACGAATACGCCGAGACGATCACGAGGCGGAACGGCCGGCTGTACTATCGCTACGGGCGCGCCGAGCGGCCGGTGACCGTGTCGACGATCACGATCCCGTATCGCGCCGACGACGGCATGGCCCACCGGTCGTTCACCGTCTACCGCACGCACCACGGCCCGATCGTCCGCGCCGCCGACGGCAAGTGGATCGCCGTTCGCCTGATGCAGCGGCCGGTGCAGGCGCTCACGCAGTCGTTCCTGCGCACCAAGGCGCGCAGCTACGCCGCGTACCGCAAGACGATGGACCTGCACGCCAACTCGTCGAACAACACGGTCTACGCCGACGCGGACGGGCACATCGCCTACTTCCAGGCCAACTTCATCCCGCGGCGCGACCCGCGCTTCGACTGGAACCGCCCCGTGGACGGGAGCGACCCGGCGACGGAGTGGCACGGTGTGCTCTCGGTGGACCAGAGCCCGCACCTGCTCGACCCGCCAAACGGCTGGCTGTTCAACACGAACGACGCGCCATGGACGGCGGCCGGTCAGTACAGCCCGAAGAAGCAGGACTTCCCGTCGTACGTGGACCGGGGCGGGGAGAACCCGCGCGGCGTGCACGCGACGATCGTGCTGTCGCGGCAGCACGATTTCACCCTCGGCTCGCTCATCTCGGCGGCGTTCGACAGCTACCTGACGGAGTTCGCGGTCCTCGTGCCGAAGCTGGTCGCGGCGTACGACGCGCTTCCGGCGTCGGACCCGCAGAGGGGCCGGCTCGCCGCGCAGGTCGACACGCTGCGGCACTGGGATTACCGCTGGTCGGTGACGTCGGTGCCCACGGCGCTCGCCGTCTTCTGGGGCACGGAGCTCATGCGGCGCTCGGCGCCGGCCGCGCGCGCGGCGGGCATCTCGATCTATGACGAGGTCGAGAACCGCGTCACGCCCGCCGAGCGGCTCGACGCGCTCGCCGCGGCGTCGGACTCGCTCACCGCGGACTTCGGGCGCTGGCAGACGCCGTGGGGGGAGATCAACCGCTTCCAGCGGCTGACGGGGGACATCGTGCAGCCGTTCAACGACGCGGGGCCGAGCATCCCGGTGCCCTTCACGTCGTCGCTCTGGGGCTCGCTCGCCTCGTTCGGCGCGCGCCCCTACCCGCAGACGAAGAAGTGGTACGGCACGAGCGGGAACAGCTTCGTCGCCGTCGTGGAGTTCGGCGACAGCGTGCACGCCCGCGCCGTGACCGCCGGCGGCGAGAGCGGCCACCCCGACAACCCGCACTTCGACGACGAGGCCGAGCGGTACGCCACGGGGAACCTGCGGGAGGTGTACTACTATCCGTCGCAGCTCGTCGGGCATACGGAGCGGGTGTATCATCCTTAGGGTCGAGGGTCGACGGTCCAGGGTCGAGAGAGTGAGCTAGTCGGATAGGAACTAGCAACCGGTGACGAGCAGCCACGCCGTTTCTGGTTCCTATCCCCTCTCTCCCATTTCCTGCCCCTCTCGACCCTCGACCCTCGACCGTCGACCCTCGACCCTCGACCCTCGACCCTCCAGCCAGGAGCCGCCTCTCGTGCGCAGCACCCTGTCGCCGTTCACCGTCGCCGTCACGCTGATCGCGGGCCTCATGGCCGCCCCCCTGGCGGGCGCCCAGGCACCCGACACCGCCCTCTACGCCGCCATGCACTGGCGCGAGATCGGCCCCACGCGCGCCGGGCGCGCCCGCGCCGTCGCCGGCGTGCCGAGCGAGCCGAACGTCGCGTACGTCGGCTACGACAACGGCGGCGTCTGGCGCTCCACCGATTACGGCTCCACGTGGCACCCGCTGTTCGACGACCAGCCGACGGGCTCGATCGGCGCGATCGCCGTCGCGCCATCGGACCCGACCGTCGTCTACGTCGGGAGCGGCGCCGGGATCATCCGGCCGGACCTCGCCACCGGCGACGGGATGTACAAGTCGACCGACGCGGGGAGGACGTGGACGCACCTCGGCCTGCGCGAGACGCAGATGATCGCGCAGGTGGACGTGGACCCGAAGAACCCGGACCGGCTCTTCGTCGCCGCGCTCGGCCACCCCTACGGGCCGAACGAGGAGCGCGGCGTCTTCCGCTCCACGGATGGCGGCCGGACCTTCCAGAAGGTGCTGTACCGCGACGCCTACACCAGCGCCAACGACGTCCGCATCGATCCGGCCGACCCGAACGTCGTCTACGCCGCGCTCTGGCAGCAGCAGGAGGGCTTCCGCGAGAGCGCCTCGTTCGGCGGGGGAAGCGGCGGCATCTTCAAGTCGACCGACGGCGGCACGACGTGGACGCAGCTCGAGGGGAACGGCCTGCCCGCCGTGCTCCAGGCCAACCTCGCCATCGC
>CAMLIT010000072.1 GCA_946480295.1 uncultured Gemmatimonadota bacterium | reverse complement strand
CGCCGTCTCGCCCCGCATCATCGTCGAGCACTTCTCCGAAGGGCGCGACCACCGCGTGCTCGTCGTCGACGGCCGGGTCGTCGCCTGCGCCGAGCGTGTGCCCGCGCACGTCGTCGGCGACGGCATGCACACGGTGCGGCAGCTCATCGACCAGGCGAACCGCGACCCGCGCCGCGGCGTCGGCCACACGAAGATCCTCACGCGCCTGCCGATGGACGAGCGCACCGACGTGATCCTCGAGCGGCAGGGGTACACGCTCGACTCGGTGCCCCCGGCGGCGCACCGGGTCTGGCTTCGCGGCACGGCCAACCTCTCGACGGGCGGCACGTCGATCGATCGCACCGACGAGATGCATCCCGACAACGTGACGGCGTGCGAGATGGCGGCGGGGATCGTCGGGCTCGACATCGCCGGCATCGACGTCCTCACGCCGGACATCTCGGTGCCCTTCCGCGAGAACGACGCGGTGATCCTCGAGGTCAACGCGGCGCCCGGCATCCGCATGCACACGCATCCGACGGAGGGCACGCCGCGCAACGTCGGCGCGCCGATCCTCGACATGCTCTACCCGCCGGGCGCCCCGACGACGATCCCGATCATCGCCGTCACGGGGACGAACGGCAAGACGACGACGGCGCGGCTCATCGCGCACCTCTTCCGCAACACGGGGAAGCTCGTCGGCTTCACGACCACGGACGGCGTCTACGTGCAGAACCGGATGGTCATGGAGGGCGACATGACCGGGCCGTTCGCCGCGAACATCATCCTCTCGAACCCGACGATCGAGGTGGCGGTGCTGGAGACGGCGCGGGGCGGCATCCTGCGCGCGGGGCTCGGCTTTGACGAGTGCGACGTCGGCGTCATCCTCAACGTCTCGGCGGACCACCTCGGGCTGCGCGGCATCCACACCCTCGAGCAGCTCGCCGACGTGAAGAGCGTCATCGCCAGCGTCGTCAAGCGCGACGGGCACGCCGTGCTCAACGCCGACGACCCGCTCGTCTACGCCATGCGCGAGAAGACGTCGGCGGACGTCGTGCTCTTCTCCACGCGCGAGGCGGGGGAGAACGAGCTGATCGAGGACCACGTGGCGCGCGGCGGCATCGCCGCCTGCGTCGAGCAGGGGCAGTTCGTCGTCCGGCGCGGGCGGCTCCGCATCCCCATCGCCGCCGTCCGCGAGGTGCCGCTGACGCTCGGCGGGCACGCGCGCTTCCAGCAGCAGAACATCCTCGCGGCGATCGCCAGCGCCTACGTGCAGCACATGCGCTACGACGACATCCGCGCGGGACTGCTCTCCTTCTTCCCCTCCCCCTCGCTCACCCCCGGGCGGCTGAACATCATCCGCCTGCGCAGCGGGGCGCGCGTGCTCGTGGACTACGCGCACAACGCGGCGGCGATCGACGGCCTCACCGATTTCGTGGCGAGCATGCCGGCGACGCGGCGCATCGGCGTGGTCACCGTGCCGGGGGACCGCCGCGACGAGGACATCGTCGCCGCCGGCCGCCTCTCGGCGCGCTTCGACGAGGTGATCGTGAAGGAGGACGCGGACCTCCGCGGCCGCGAGCCCGGCGCGATCACGGCGCTCCTCCGCCGCGGCCTGCGCGAGGGCGGCCTGCCTGACGAGCGCATCACGGCGATCGCCGACGAGGGCGAGGCGGTGGCGCACGCGATCGAGCGGCTCCGCGAGGACGACCTGCTCGTGATCTTCGCCGAGAAGGTCCCCCGGACGCTCGCCCTGGTGCGCGAGCACGCGGTGCCGTGACGCACTCCGTCGCCGCCGCCGGGACGGCGTTCCCGCCGCCGGACGAGCAGATCCGCATGACGACGCTGCACGCGACGCGCGGGATCAACTTCTGGTCCCGCCGCCCCGTCACGCGCATGGACCTCGTCGTCGGCGCCTACGACGAGATCTCGTCCGCCGACGTGCCCTGGTTCACCGACACCCTGCTGCGCGCGCTGCCCGGCCTCGTCGAGCACCACTGCAGCATCGGCGAGCGCGGCGGCTTCGTCCTGCGCCTGCGCCGCGGCACCTACGCGCCGCACATCGTCGAGCACGTCGCACTCGAGCTGCAGACGATGATCGGCCACGATGTGGGCTACGGCCGCACGCGCGGCGGCGACCGGCCGGGGCTGTACACGCTGGTGTTCGAGCACCGGCACGAGGCGGTCGGCCTGCGCGCCGCCGCCCTCGCCCTGGAGATCGTCCAGCGCGCCCTCGCCGGGACGCTCGACACCGTCGAACCCGCGGTGGCCGAGCTCCGCGCGCTGGCCGCGACCCCCGACGTCGCGCCCGTGCGCGGGCGCGTGCTGGGAGGCGTCACGGGGGGAAGCGGGCGGGCGGAGGCGGTGGAGAT
The DNA here is from genome assembly GCA_946480295.1 of uncultured Gemmatimonadota bacterium. Next base: position 20,082 of record CAMLIT010000072.1, on the reverse strand, counting down.
CCTCACACCGAGGGCCGAGGGTGTAGTGTCGAGGGTCGAGAGAGAGGCACGGGGCGAGATCGCAGCCGAGAGCGGAGCGCGGAAGGCGGAAACGCGAGAGCGGACTCTCGTCCCTCGTCCCTCGTCCCTCGTCCCTCCGGTCGTCGACCTCTCCCCCGCCTACCTCCTCCAGGCCGGCCTCCCCTACGCCTGCTGCCGCTTCGCCGTCGTCCTCGACACGGCGATCACCGACGTGCCCGAGCGTTACCGCGACCCGGAGCACGCACGCCGCTTGCTGTCCATCCTCGCCGACGCGGTCGAGGAGGGAGGGTTCGTGGTCTGTTCGGCGAAGGAGTGGGAGATCCAGGACGCGGCGCGCGAGCGCGGGTGCCGCGTCGCCGTGTTCGCGACCGACGACGACGTCACGCGGCACGACCTGAAGTGCGCGAGCGCGATGGCGCTCGTGCGCGACGGCCGCGTGCTCGTCGAGCATGGCGGCGAGCTGCGCGATGCGGGTCCGCGGCGCGAGGACGTGCCGGCCGCGGCCCAGGTCGCGGCGACGCTCGCCGCCGAGCTGCTCGAGGACGATGACGGAACCGACGCCTCCGCATAACGACGCCGCCGGCGACGGGACGCCGCCGCACATCGTCGCGCATGCACCGCGGGCGGCGATGTCCGATCGCGCCGGGGGCACGCTCATCCTCATCGGCGGCGCGCTCACGATCAACGGCTACGCCTTCCGCGCCTTCCTCGACCTCACCGGCGCGCGCGAGGGCGGGCGCATCATCGGCCTGACGACGGCGTCGGCGAAGCCGCGCCAGAGCGCGGCCCAGTGGCGCGAGGACTTCCGCGCCGCCGGCGCGACCAACGTCGAGATCCCGCTCTTCCGCCACGACCACGCCGACCGCGACCGGGACATCGCCGCGATGGTCCGCGAGGCCCGCGGCGTCTTCCTCGGCGGCGGGGACCAGGTGAAGCTCGTCGCCGCGCTCGGCGGCTCGCATACCCTCCAGGCGATCAAGGAGGCCTATCGCGGCGGGGCCGTCGTCTGCGGCACGAGCGCCGGCGCCGCCGCGCTCACCGAGCTGACGATGGCCGGGGGCGAGATCGACGAGGAGGGCAACCTCGTCGAGCAGTACATCGGCCCCGGGCTCGGCCTCCTCGGCTTCGACACGATCGTCGACACCCACTTCTCGCAGCGCCGGCGGCTCCAGCGCCTCTTCTTCGTCGTCGCCCAGAACCGCCAGCTCTTCGGCGTCGGCATCGACGAGAACACCGCGCTCGTCGTGCGCGGCCACGTGGGCGAGGTGATCGGCGCAGGCGGCGTGACCTTCGTCGACGGCCGCACCAGCGTGCGCTACGACAACGCCGACGAGGTCGAGAAGGGACGCCAGCTCACCCTCAGCCACCTGCGCGTCGGCATCGTCGGCACCCATCACCGGCTCGACCTGCGCGCGCGTGAGCTGGAGGCGCTCGTGCGCGAGAGCCCGGGCGCCTCGGCGACGACGGCCGCGGGAGGCCCGGATGCTTCGGGCCTCCCCGCGCGCGCGTGATCCGCCGTCGCGGCAGTCGTCAGGCCGCCTGGCTCACCCGCGGTCGGATCACCTGCTCGCCGAAGCGCTCCATCTCCTCGAGCTGCGGGCTGCACTGCAGGAGGAGGAGGTCCACCCCCGCGTCGGCGAAGCGCTGCACCTGCTCGGCGACCTGCTCGGGCGTCCCGACGAGTCCGGAGCGCAGCCCGCGGTTGGACACGGAGTAGTCCTCGAGCGAGACCCGCTGCTCGAGCTTCGTGTTGCCGATCCAGTCCTGGTAGTTCCGGTAGCCCGGCGAGCCCGGGGCGACGTTGGTGATGCGCTCGACCTCGCGCTTCGCCTCCGCCTCGCTGTCGCGCACGATCGTGTAGCCGGCGACGCCGAAGGTCAGCGGCGGCAGCTCGACGCCGAGCGCCTCCGCCGCCTGCTCGCGGCGGCGCCGCATGTCGGCGACCTTCGGCGCGATGCGCTCCGGCGGATCCCCGTGCATGACGTACGCGTCGCACTTCGACGCGATGAGCGTCTTCGCCGTCTCCGACTCGCCGCCGGCGTAGATCGTCGGCCGGGGGCGCCCCGGACGCCGCACCGGCTTCGGCTCGAGCACGAGCTCCTCGGCGGCGTAGTAGCGGCCGCGGTAGCCGAACACCGGCTCGCGCCACGCCCCGTCCACGACGTCGAGCCACTCGCTCGTCCGCGCATAACGATCGTCGTGCTCGTCGAACTGCACGCCGTACCGCCGCGCCTCGTCCTTCCACCAGGCCGAGACCACGTTGAGCGACAGCCGCCCGTTCGAGATCCGGTCGATGTTCGCCGCCTGCTTGGCGAGCAGCGCCGGCGGGTGGAAGGACGGGCGCACCGCGACCATGAGCTCCAGCCGCTCGGTGACGGCGGCGAGCGCCGCCGCCGTGGACCACGCGTCGAGCGACGGCGCCTCGATGCCCTTGATGTCGTTGAGCAGCAGCTCGGCGACGAGCGTCAGGTCGAAGCCGACCTCCTCGCTCCGCTGCGCCAGCCGCTTCACGTACTCCCACGACGCGCTCATCCCCTCGTCCTCGACATTCCGCAGCCACCCGCCGAAGACGGGCATCCAGTAGCCGTATCTCATTTGAGGGTCGAGGGTTTGGGGTCGAGGGTCGAGTGCGCGGACGCCTTCTCACGCCGATCGGTGCGATGGTGCGCGGACGCGGACGAGGCCTGATCTCGACCCTCGACCTTCGACCCTCGCCCCCTGGAAGCGGAGGCTCGCTTCTCGAGATAATCCACCAGCCGCACGAACGGATCGAACCCCACGACGTTCTGCGCGTCGGCGACGAAGTTCGACAGCGCGTTCACGTCGTAGTAGTAGACGCGGCCGTCGCGGTCGTCGACGAGGTACTCGATGCCGCCGACGTCGAGCTTCGCCGCGCGCGCGATGCGCTCCACCGCCTCGATCACCTCGCGCGGCGGCGTGTAGCCCTCGACCCGCAGCCCCGTCTTCGGCGCGTCGATCGCGCACGCGCCGCGCACGAGCTCCACCCCCGTCGTCGTCTGGCACGCGTCCGCCGGGCAGAGGTCGAACGAGCCGACCGCCGGGTAGACGTTGATCGCGTACAGGTACTCGCCGCCGAGCGTCTCCACGCGCGTGATGTGGCCGTCGCGCAGCGGCGCGGCCTCCTGGACCAGCGCCACGCCGTCGATCCCGAGCTGCACCTCGCCGCGCTCCGCCGCGCCGGCCAGCGCCGCCTCGCTGTCGTAGCGCACGATCCCCGCCCCGCTCCCGCCGACGTTCGCCTTGACGAGCACCGGGTAGCGCAGCCCGCGCGCGGCGGCGACGGCCAGCTTCGGATCGTTGATGACGCGCGACTTCGGGAAGGGGAGCCCGAGCCCCGCCAGCAGGTCGAGCTGCGTCGCCTTGGAGAGCTCGACGGCATACACCTCGCTGCCGTTCACCACCGGCACGCCGAGCCGCTCGAGGTGCCGCAGCCAGTGCAGGGTGTGGAAGGTCGTCGTCGCGTGCCCGCGGAGGTACGCGGACGGGCTGGCGCGGTTGAAGACGAGCGAATACGGGACGTCGGTCTCCGACGGATCGTACGCGTGGCTCGCCGCGTCGAGGCGGACGTACGGCAGTCCGCGCCGGTCCAGCTCCGCGAAGAGCGGCTTGAACCAGTCCGGGTGCTCGTGGTAGTTGGCGATCGGTTGCATGGGGCTCGCTGGTGGAGGTCGAGCGTGGGCGTCGAGGTACGGGCAAACGAAAACGCCCCGGTCCGCAGGGAGGACCGGAGCGTTGGCAGCGTGATTTCAGGACGCTACGCGCGCAAGCCGAGGCCCCCACGTGCCGGTCGGCACTTGGGACACATGCACATGAGCATGGCCTCCTGCGGGGCGCGCGTCAGCATGGAGCCCAAGTTATTCATAGGTGAAGGAAGGTGTCAAGCTTCCGAAGGCACTGCGGATCACGGACGCAGACCTGAATCCGGGTCCGAAATCCGCAGTGCCTTCACCCCTCCCGCACTCTCCGCCTCCCTCCCCGCGCCGGCGAGAGATCGATCATCAGCGCCACGACCAGCCCGACCACCGGCCAGAGCGTCCACTGCCCGCCGAACCAGTGCTGCACCGCCGTGTACCAGAGCAGCGTCGTCGGCAGGAAGATGAGCCCCAGGATCGGCCAGAGCGGCGTCGCGAAGATCCCGCGGAACCAGAAGGTGAAGAGCCACAGCAGGACGATCACCAGCCGTGGCATCGCCAGCGCGAGGAGCGTGAGCAGGCAGGGCATGGGCTGATCCTGCGCCGGTCAGAAGCGCGCGTCCAGGTACAGGTCCGTCCGCCAGCGCTGCTGCGGGTATATCCCGCGGGCGAGGTCGAAGCGGATCAGGCCGTCGAGCACCGACGCGCCCGCGCCGACGCCGCTCATCGGGCGCCCGACCTCGCGCAGGCGCGCGCGGTCCCCCACCCAGCCGATGTCCCCGAACAGCGTGGCGCGCATGCCCATGAACTGCCGCCCGAGCTCCGCGCGGCCGAACCAGTAGCCGTTGCCACTGTAGGCCGTGTCCGGCCGCTGGCCGCGGATCGTCTGCGTGCCGCCGAGATACCACCGCCGTTGCGGCGGGAGCGCGCCCAGCGAGCTGCCGCCCGACGCCGTCAGTGCACCCACGACGTCGCCGCCCAGGCCGTGGGAGATCGTGAGGTCGAGCGCGCCGCGGCCATACGATGAATCGCCCGTGGTGGCCGCCTCCAGCCGCAGGTCGCTCGTCAGGCGCAGCCCGAAGGGGTCGTCGCCGCGCGCGCCGAGGAAGCGGTACGCGCCGCCATAATACGTCGCGCGCCGCGCGACGATGTTGGGGATGAACGCCGGACCGAGCGAGAAGGTCGTCTTCGGCGTCGCCGTGCGCTCCTGCTCGGCGAAGAGCCGCCACTGGCTCCCCGTCCCTTCTTCCAGCGCGCTCGCCAGCTCCACGCCCGTCGCGCGGTAGTAGAAGCCCTCGTCGCGCCCGAAGAGGAGCGCCGACACCGAGCTCCCGAAGCTGAGCGGGTTCCCCCAGTCGCCGGCCGACACCAGCCGGTTGTAGCCGGTGAAGCGATAGCTGCGCACGAGATTCGTGCGCGCGACCGACAGCTCGAGGTTGGGCTCGAGGTCCGCGAGGCCGAGGCGCCCCAACGCCGACACGCTGTACCCGCCCCCGAGCTGCTCGTCCACGCTGCCGCCAAACGAGAACCCCTCGACGCGGTTGTAGCGCATGAACTGCGCGCCCCACTTCAGCGTCGGCGGCGGGAGCGGGCCATGGCCGAGTAGCAGCGGCGGCTGCACGCCCATCGCCCGCGCCTCGGCCATGAGCTCGTCCCGGTCCGTCGCGGAGAAGATCTCCTCCCCCGGATCGTAGATGCTCTTCGGCAGGTCCGGCGAGTGCGCCAGCTTCGCGGTGTCGCACGGGATGCGCGTCAGCACGGGGATGCGCGCGTCGGTGCGATAGCCCGTGATGACGCGATACGCCGCCGTGTCGCACACCGACGGCGGACGCGGCCTGAGCCCCTCGCGCACCGAGTCGCGCTCCGCCCGCCGCGCCTCGCGCCGCGCCTCGCGGATCGAATCGCGGACCTGCTGCCGCACCGAATCCGGAAGCGTGTCCAGTCGCGACCCGCTCACCGGGATCGAGGCGAGTCGCAGGTCCGCGTTCACGCTCGAGTAGCGATAGCTCTGCTCCAGCCGGAAGGGGACGTGCATGAAGCTCACCTGCGCGCTCCCCTCCAGCGCCTTCATGCGCGGCAGCCAGAATCGCCCCTGGTACAGCCCGTACTCGATAGCGATCGCGTCCACCTGGGCGTGCATCGGCGAGATCATCGGCTTCACCCACACCGGCACGTCGTCCATCGAATGCGGGTCGTCCTGCGTCGCCACCGCCCAGATGTCCATCGGCTCCGACATGCGATACGCGGCGCGCACGACCTGCCCGCTCTCGGTGTCGAACCAGACCGACCCGACGACGACGTTCCAGCCGAGCTTGCGCGGGCGCACCCGCAGCTCGCGCAGCGTGATCCGCCGCCCGCCGGGCAGGCGGTAGCTGATCGAGTCTCCCGTCTGGAAGGTGTAGTACGCCTCGGATCCCTCGGCGAGCGGATTGACGATCTCGCGCTCGTTCACGAACTGCTTCGCCGTGCTGCCCTCGCTGTTGAAGGCGATCAGCGGCTCCGCGCCGGGGAAGTACGGGATCGGCGAGACGTCGCCGGAGCTCAGGTCCTCGTTCGTCTCCTCCTGCGCCTCCGTCGGGGCGATGGGGATCGCCGTGCGCTCGCCCGTCACGTCGACGTACGCGCCGATGCCGCGCTGCCAGCGCACGTGCGTCGCCCCCTCCTGGCGGAAGATCAGGCGGTCGCGGCCGATGCGCTTGAACCCCATCCCCGCCGAGATGCGCTGGTAGGTGGTCGCCTCGTACGAGAGGAGCGCCGAGTCCTGCGACATCCGCTCGATGCGCGCGCGGGCCAGCAGCGCCTTCGCCGTCGCGTCGCGGAAGGCGCTGGCGAGGAGCGCCGGCGTCACCGGGATCCGCTTCTCCTCGTGTCGGTGCCCGTGTCGCCCGCTGCGCCCCATCTGGACGGCGACGGAGTCCCCCTTCTTCGTGCTGTCGACCGCGTTCTTCGGCGGGGCGGTGACCTGGACCTGGAGCGCGAGCGCGGCGAGGACGGCGAGCATGGGAGCGACTGCGGGTTGGGGACTCTGATCCTACGCCGGAGGAGCGGGGGTGGTTTCAGGGTCGGCGCGGGAAGCCCTGCCGGCAGCGTTATGCACGTCGCCTTGACGGCAGCGGGCGCGTGCGTTTCCTTGTGCGCCCATCAGCTGCAGCCCCTGGTGGTTGGTTCGCGACGTCGCGAGTCGGCGTGACGCGCGGTCACCTTCTTCCCCCCGAGCCTGTCCCCGACGGAGTGCAGTCGAGTCGTAGAGTCGCGCTGTCCGCTCTGCACCATCGACCTCCGCTCCGTCCGCGAGGATGGCTTTCCAGCCGGAACTCTCGCGTCGTCAGGCGCGGAGCCGCTCCGGCAGCGATGGCGCACGGCGACCGCCCTGGCGCTCCCCTATCCCACCGTGAGGAAGCCGATGCCGACCCCCTCCGCGGTCCGCAGGATCACCACGCTTGCCGTGAGCGCCGGCGCCCTCTGTGCGCTCGCCGCGTGCTCGAGCGAGCCGCTGTCGCCGCGACAGGCCATGCCCGGGCGCGCACAGCTCGATGCGAGCGCCGCGCCGCCGTCCCTCTTCCACCCCAACGCCGAGAAGTACGCCGACCGGGGTGCCAAGCCCTCGACCGGGCGGTCCGGCTCCGCCGTGGTCACGAGCCGCGCGCTCCTCGCCAGGGACGGCACGACGCTCATCGAGGCGACCACCGGTGAGCTCGACGCGAGCGCCACCCCTCCCGGACAGATCGCCAAGGCACAACTCAAGACCCTGACCACGAGCGGCGACGCCATCCAGACGGTGAACTTCAACGGGCTGACGGGTGGTGGTTACTGGAGCACGACCACCGAGGGTCTCCTGCGGAACGCGCCGATCCAGGTGCAGACCAACGTCCGCGGCATCGACCAGAATCGCACGGACGTGGTCACCGTCGAGGACACGGTGAAGCGCCGGCCCGACGTCGCCGTGAGCAGCATCGGCGCGCCTGCGCAGGCGTACCTCAGCCAGAGCTTCTCCGTCACGGCGGTCGTGAAGGAGTTGAACGGAGACGTCGGCGCGCGCGCGAACTGCGTGCTGCTCGTCGACGGGACGCAGGTGGATCAGGCGAACGGCATCTGGGTCGATGCGGCGGGCACGGTGAGCTGCGCCTTCGTGACGAGCATCGCCGCGACGGGGACCCACACGCTGGAGGTGCAGGCGACCGACGTCACGCCGGGCGACTGGGACTCGGCGAACAACGCGGCCAGCACGACGATCGAGATCGTCCTCCCGATCGTGAAGATGTCGTGGCACGCCAACGCGATCCACTGGCATACCACCAATTCGAACATCGCGACGTCGCATACCGAGCCGTGCTCGGACATCTGGTACTGCTACACGGATCAATCGACGTACGACGACGTCATGACCTACGACGCTTCCTACGTCTACATGGACGCGAGCGCCTTCGGCGAGCAGGCGGAGTTCCCAGCCTCGATCGCCTTCGACGCGATCTCCGGGGGCGCAACGGTCGCACAGCTCCATGTGGAGTCGGTCAGCCCGCCGGATGGGCAGCAGTGCTCGAATGTCTATGATGCGGCCACGAGCAGCTGGGGATCCCTGTGCGCCAGCACGTGGGGAACCAGCGCCTGGTTCGAGCGCTATCCTGGTACGTCGACCTACTACAGCGCGGGATCCAGCATCGGCTCGGCGACGTATCTGTATTGCACCGGCTGGGGCTGGTCGTCGTGCCAGTGGTACACCTACCCACACGACTATTCCTGGAGCAGCAACTACTCGTACGGCACGCCCGCGTTCGCGCTCGGGTCCGACGTGAAGCTCCATCTCACGATCACGGACGCGACGGGCCGCCAGTTCGTGGCCGGGGGTACGATCTCGCTGACGCCGTTCTCCCACTCGAACTCTAGCCCGTACTGCTATACCGCCACTACGTGGTACACCTACACGATGTGCGGCACGTACACGTACGAGAGCACCGGCGTGTCGGGGTGGGCCAGTGGCTACGGCACCGACTGACGCTCGAGGCCCTCAGGCTCTCTACCCCTGCGAGGGGCTCGCTCAGCGAGCCCCTCGTTCTTTCTCCTGTGTAGGGTCCGCGCCGACTGACGGCGCCCGGCCGCGGGTGGATACTCCGGAAGGTATCCGCCATGCGCATCCTCCTCGTCGAAGACGACGCCCCCCTCGCCGCCACCGTCGCCGCCTACCTCCGTGCCGCCTCCCTCGCCGTGGACGTCGTCCACACCGGCGAGGAGGCGCTCACCGAGGCCGCCGTGTCGCCCTACGACGCGATCGTCCTCGACCTCAACCTCCCCGACACCGACGGCCTCGCGCTCTGCCGCGACCTCCGCCGCCGCGGCGTGCGCGGTCGCATCCTCATGGCGACGGCGCGCGACGCGGTCGACGACCGGATCACCGGCCTGGAGACCGGCGCCGACGACTACCTCGTGAAGCCGTACGCGCTCGCCGAGCTCCTCGCGCGGCTGCGCGCGCTCATGCGCCGACCGGCCGAGGCTGTCCCGGCGACGCTCGCCGTCGCCGACCTGGAGCTCGACACCGCGACGATGATCGCCCGGCGCGGCGCGCGCACGATCACCCTCACCGTCAAGGAGTTCGCCGTCCTCGAGTACCTCATGCGCCGCGCCGGCCACGTCGTGGGACGGGAGCAGATCAGCGAGCACGCGTGGGACGCGAACTACGATCCGCTGAGCAACGTCGTCGACGTCTACGTCTCGCGGCTGCGGCGGAAGATCGACGCGCCGGGCGAGGCGCCGCTGCTGGCCACCGTGCGCGGCGCGGGCTACCGCCTCGCCGCGCCGCGTGTCGCGCCGGTGGAGGGGCGATGACCCGCGCCCAGCACCCGATCCGCCTGCGGCTCACCGCCTGGTACGCGGGCTCGGCGCTCGTGCTCCTCCTGGCGACGGTGGCGCTGCTGCACGTCGCCTTCCAGCGCACGATCGCCGCGGAGTTCGATCGCGGCCTCGCCAGCTCGCTCGCGCTGGCGCAGCGCGTCTTCCGGCTCGAGCTCGCCGAGTACGTCTCGGCGGAGGCGACGGTGCGGCACGTGGCCGGCGAGACGCAGTTCCAGGACCGCCGGATCGATTTCGTGAGCCCGGCCGGCGTCGTCCTCGCCGCGGCATCGCCGGCGTCAGGCACCGACACGCTGGCCGCGCCGATCCGCATGGTGCAGGCGCCGCTCGACGCGCGACTCGCGCCGGGGTGGACGGTGCGCGTGCGCGCGAGCGCGGCTGGCGTGGAGCGCGAGCTGCGCGACATCGACTTCCGGCTCGCCCTCGGCGTCCCCGCGTCGATCCTCGTCGCGGCGCTCATCGGCTGGTGGCTCACCGGGCGCACGCTGCGGCCGGTGAGCGAGATGGCGGCCGCCGCCGACCGCCTGACGAGCACGGGAGGCGCCGGCCGGCTGCCGATCGCCGATGCCGACGACGAGCTGGGACAGCTCGGCACGCGCTTCAACGCGCTCCTCGATCGGCTGGAGCGCGCATCGGCGCAGCAGCGACGCTTCCTCGCCGAGGCGGCGCACGAGCTGCGCACCCCGATCGCGCGGATGCTCGGCCGCGTGGAGCTGGCCCTCGTCGACCAGCGCGCCCGCCAGCAGCACAACGGCAACGGCAACGGCGATGGACACGGCGACGGCGCGCGCGCGGAGGTGCTCGACGCGGTCCATGGGGAGCTGCAGCGCACCTCGGCGCTGGTGGACGAGCTGCTCCAGCTCGCGCGCGTGGACGCGGGCGAGCGCGCCGCGCACCTCGAGCCGCTGTACGTGGACGACATCGTGCTCGGGGCGGTGGAGGGCTGGCGCCCCGCCGCGGAGCGCCGGGGCGTCTGCCTCGCGCTCTCGCGCACGGAGGAGGCGCCGGCGATGCTCGACGCCGGGCTCGCCCACCGCATGCTCGGGGTCCTCATCGACAACGCGATCCGCTACACGCCGCGCGGCGGGCGCGTGGACGTGCGCGTGTGGCGCGACGGCGGGCGCGCGGTCGTCGAGGTCGAGGACACCGGCGTCGGCATCCCCGCCGACGAGCGGCCGCGCATCTTCGATCGCTTCTTCCGCGGCCGTGAGGCGCGCCGCGTCGCCCCGGAGGGGAGCGGGCTCGGGCTGCCGATCGCCGCCGCCGCCGCGGCGGTGCACCACGGCACGCTGGAGCTCCTCCCCGCGGCCACCGGCGGGACGATCGCGCATCTCTCGCTGCCCGTCGCCGCGCCGTGACGCGGATTCATCGTGCGTTCATCTACGACGCGTAGGTTGCGGGCGTCACCCTGAAGGAGGATCACCATGAAGGCGATGACGATCGGCGTCACGCTGCTCGCGCTCGCGGCACTTCCGGCCGCGACCAGGAGCGCGGCGGCGCAGCAGGCCGTTGCGACCGGCGAGCCGCGCATCCCGAGCGCGCTCGTCGAGGAGCACGCGCAGCTCGACGAGGAGCTGACGCGCGCGACGAGGCTCGACGGACCCGTTGGGAAGGCGGCGCGCGAGCTGGCGAAGGTGCTGCGCCCCCACTTCGCGCGCGAGCAGCAGATCGCGCTTTCCGAGCTCGGCCTGCTCGTCCCGCTGTCGCGCCACGACATCGAGCCGGCGATGGCCGACGTGCTTCCCCTCGCCGACTCGCTGCGCGCCGAGCTGCCGACGATGCTGCAGGAGCACGTCAGGATCGCCGCCGCCGCCCGCGCCCTCGGCGACGCAGCCCGCCGCGCGCACCTGCCGCGCTACGTGCGCTTCGCCGACGAGCTGCAGCACCACGCGCTCATGGAGGAACAGGTCATGTATCCCGCCGCGCTGGTCGTGGGCCAGCTCGTGCGGCAGCAACTCGCGACGAGGTGAGCCATGAACGGCGCACATCTTCATCTCCTGGTGAACCACGTTCCCGTCCTCGGCCTCTTCTTCGGACTCGCGCTGCTCGTCGCCGCGCTGTGGCGGCGGAGCACGGAGCTCACGCGGACGAGCCTCGTGGTCTTCGCGCTCACGGCGGTCGCGGCGATCGTCGTCTATCTCACCGGCGAGCCGGCGGAGGACAGCGTGGAGGGGCTCGCCGGCGTCTCGCGGGCGCTCATCGAGCGGCACGAGAGCGCGGCGCTCGCGGCGACGATCGGCGTCGGCGTGCTCGGCGGCGTCGCGCTCGTCGGCCTCGCGGGCTTCCGTCGATTGGCGGCGGTCCCGCGGTGGTTCACCTCCTCGTCGCTCGTCCTCGCCCTCGCCACGGCGGGGCTGATGGGGTGGACGGCGAACCTCGGCGGCCAGATCCGGCACACCGAGATCCGCGCCGGCGCGCCCGCCGGCGACGGCGGCGGAGGAGAGAACCGCGAGCGGGAGGAGCGGGAGGGGCGCGGCGTGCCGGGCACGAACGCGCAACCCGCCGTGCAGCGGGCGACGGCGTCGCACACACGATAGGCGCGGGACGCGTGTCCCGCCGGACACGGCCGGCATGTATCATTAGGCCGTGTCCGCGCCCGCCTCCGCTCCCGCACCCGGCGCCTCCGCCGCCTCCGCCGCGCTGCGCGTCCGGCAGCTCCGGAAGCGCTACGCGGACGTCGTCGCCGTGGACGGCATCGACCTCGCGGTGTACGCCGGCGAGTGCTTCGGTCTGCTCGGCCCGAACGGCGCCGGCAAGACGACGACGATCGAGATCTGCGAGGGGCTCACCGCGCCCGACTCGGGCGAGGTGGAGCTCCTCGGTCTCCACTGGGGACGCGACGAGCGCGAGCTGCGGCAGCGGCTCGGCATCCAGCTCCAGGAGACGGAGCTCGCCGACAAGCTCACCGTCGGCGAGACGGTGCGGCTCTTCCGCAGCTTCTACCGGCGCGGCCCGACGGTGGACGACGTCATCGCCGTCGTGCAGCTCGGCGAGAAGCGCGACGGCCGCGTGGGAAAGCTCTCCGGCGGCCAGAAGCAGCGGCTCGCCCTGGCGTGCGCGATCGTCGGCGACCCGGACCTGCTCTTCCTCGACGAGCCGACGACCGGCCTGGATCCGCAGTCGCGGCGGCAGCTCTGGGACCTCATCGGCGAGTTCAAGGCGATGGGGCGGACGATCCTCCTCACGACCCACTACATGGAGGAGGCGGAGCGGCTGTGCGAGCGCGTGGCCATCATGGACCACGGCCGCATCATCGCGCTGGGCACGCCGCGCGAGCTGATCGCCTCGCTCGGCGCAGAGCACGTGGTGGAGTTCGCCGTGGACGAGCGCGCGGCGCCGATCCCCGAGGCGGAGCTGCGTGCGCTCCCCGGCGTCCATGCCGCGCGCCACGCGAACGGCGTGTATGAGCTCCAGGTCAGGCAGCCGCACGAGGTCATCCCGGCGCTCCTCGCCGACCTCGATCGCCGCGGGGCCGCGCTCGCCGAGCTGCGCACGCACTCCGCGACGCTGGAGGACGTCTTCGTCTCCCTCACCGGCCGCCAGCTCCGCGATGAATAGCTCGCTCTGGCTCCTCACCAGCGCGCGCTTCAAGGAGTTCGTGCGCGAGCCGGAGGCGCTGTTCTGGACCTTCGGCTTCCCGATCCTCCTCGCCATCGGGCTCGGCATCGCCTTCCGCAACCGGCCGCCCGACGTCGTGCACGTCGGCGTCGTGTCCACGGCTCCGGGCGCGCCGGCGGTCGCCGCGGCGCTGCAGCGCGACGGCCGGCTCGCCGTCGAGCTCCTGCCTGACGACAGCGCCGTCGCGGCGCTGCGCACCGGACGCGTGGCGCTCGTCGCCGTGCCGCAGGGCGCCGGGCGCGTCGAGTACCGCTACGACCGGACCCGCCCCGACGCGCGCACGGCGCGCCTCCTCGCGGACGACGCCATCCAGCGCGGCGCCGGGCGGCGCGACCCGGTCGCCATCGGCGAGCGCCAGGTGAGCGAGCGCGGCGCGCGCTACATCGACTTCGTCGTGCCGGGGCTCCTCGGCATGAACATCATGGCCGGCGGCATCTGGGGGCTCGGCTACTCGATCGTCGACGCGCGACGGAAGAACCTCCTCAAGCGCCTCGTCGCGACGCCGATGTCGCGCGCCGAGTACCTGCTGTCGTTCATGATGTCGCGGATCGCGCTCCTCGTGTTCGAGATCGTCGCGCTCCTCGGCTTCGCCGTACTCTTCTTCGACGTGCCGGTGCGCGGCTCGCTCGTGCAGCTCGCCCTCGTCTGCGTCCTCAGCTCGCTCGCGTTCGGCGGGCTGGGACTGCTCATCGCCGCGCGGCCGCGCACGATCGAGGGCGTCTCCGGGTGGATGAACCTCGTCCAGCTCCCGATGTGGGTGCTGTCGGGCGTGTTCTTCTCCTCCGAGAACTTTCCACGCGCGCTGCAGCCGTTCATCCACGCGCTGCCGCTGACGGCGACCAACGACGCGCTGCGGGCGACGATGCTCCGCGGCGAGGGATGGACCGCGCTCGGCCCGGAGCTCGGCGTGCTCGCCCTGTGGATGGTCGCCTGCTTCTACGTCGCGCTGCGCATCTTCCGCTGGAAGTAGCGCGCCGCACGTCTCCCGACATCCACGATGTCCGACGACACCGAGCTCTCCGACCTCCCCCCGTCCGCCCTCGTCGACAACGGACGCGCCATCCTCGACTGGATCGCCGCGTACCTCGCGCATCCGGCCCGGTACCCCGTCCTGTCGCGCGCCATCCCCGGCGAGATCCGCGCGCTCCTCCCCGCCTCGCCGCCCGCGCATGCGCAGCCGCTCGAGGCCATCCTCGAGGACGTGCACGAGAAGATCGTCCCGGGCATCACGCACTGGAACCACCCGGGCTTCTTCGCCTACTTCTCGATCTCGTCGTCGGTGCCGGGGATCCTCGGCGAGCTGCTCATCGCCGCGCTCGACGTCAACGCCATGCTCTGGAAGACGTCGCCCGCCGCGACGGAGCTCGAGGAGCTGACGATGGACTGGCTGCGCCAGATGCTGGGACTCCCCGGCGGCTGGTTCGGCATCATCAACGACACCGCCTCGATCTCGACGATGCTCGCGCTGGCCGCGGCGCGCGAGGACCGGCCGGAGCTGGCGATCCGCGAGCGGGGGATGGCCGGCCGCGCCGACCTTCCGCGCCTCCGGGTGTACACGTCGCAGCAGGCGCATTCCTCGGTCGACAAGGGCGCGCTCACCCTCGGCTTCGGGCTGCAGAACGTCGTGCACGTCCCCACCGACGACGCCTTCCGCATGCGCGCCGACCTCCTCGCGCGCGCCATCGCCGACGACCGCGCCGCCGGCTTCCTGCCGCTCGCCTGCGTGGCGACGGTCGGCACGACGAGCACGACGAGCATCGATCCCGTGCCGGCGATCGCCGACGTCTGCGAGCGCGAGCGCGTGTGGCTCCACGTCGACGGCTCGTATGGCGGCATGGCGGCGATCGTCCCCGAGCGGCGCGACGTGCTCGCCGGGGTGGACCGTGCCGATTCGCTCGTCGTGAACCCGCACAAGTGGCTGTTCACGCCGATCGACTGCTCGGCGATGTTCACGCGGAAGCCGGACGTGCTGAAGCGCGCCTTCTCGCTCGTCCCCGAGTATCTCGTGACGCGCGAGCAGGACGTGGTCGAGAACCTCATGGACTACGGCGTGCAGCTCGGCCGCCGCTTCCGGTCGCTCAAGCTCTGGATGGTGATCCGCGCCTTCGGCGTCGAGGGGCTCGCCGCGCGCCTGCGTCACCACATGGAGCTCGCGCGCCGCTTCGCGGAGTGGGTGGAGGCCGATCCGGAGTGGGAGCTGATGGCGCCCGTCCCCTTCTCCCTCGTCTGCTTCCGCTGGGCGCCGCCGCACCTCGGCGACGCCGAGCGCGACGCGGCGAACGAGGCGATCCTGCAGCGCGTGAACGCGAGCGGCGACGTGTTCCTCTCGCACACGAAGCTGCACGACAGATTCACGCTGCGCCTGGCCGTGGGGAACATCCGCACGCAGCTGAGGCACGTCGAGCGGGCGTGGGAGCTGTTGAGGGAGGCGGGAGGAGGGAGGCGGGAGGCGTAGGGACGAGGGACGAGGGACGAGGGACGCGGGACGAGGGACGAGGGAGCCTGCCCCGAGCGCCGTGGATCGAGGTCGATCCGGGTCCGAGTGACGTAAGCGCGAGGGGGGCTGGCTTCGATGCGTAGTGCGTTGGGCTCAGCGGTCAGGAGGCATCACACGCAGGGGACACGGATTCGACGGACGTCACGGATGCCACGGATCGCTCCCAGTGGCGCGACGGCGCCTCTTGCCCCGGCGGGTCCCAGCGTCAGGTCGCGGATCCCTCGCCCCATTCGCACGATGTCCATTCAATTCGCGTCTCCTTCTTGGATGCTGGTCGGGTAGAGGGGCCAGCGGCGGCGACCTGAAGCCCGACTCGCCGTGCGTCGCGCTCCTCCGGCGGGCCGGCATCACACGATGGGGAGACGCGGATGATCACGAATGAACTGCCGAATCCGTGCGAATCGGTCCGCGTCGCGGGAAAGCCCCTCGCGCTTCGGCCGGCTCGGGCCCCGGTCCCCTCCCGCCTCACCCCATCCGTGCCGATCCGCAGCTCCCGTGACATCCCTGTCTCGCGTTGATGCTGGTGCCGTGAGGGGCCAGCGGCCGCGCGCGGAACGTGGAGCATCCGACGGAGCCACACGCGTCCCTCGTCCCTCGTCCCTACGCCTCCCGCCTCCCGCCTCCCGCCTCAGTCCGTCACCTTCGGCGGCGGCTCCTCGTCGCCGGTGGCGAGCACCTCCACCACCTCGTCCGCCACGTGTCGGCGCTGGACGTACCAGAGCACGAGCACCACGACGATCACGATCACGATCCCGATCGTGTACTCGTGCCGCTTGAGGTGGCCGATGGTTCGCAGCGCGGCCTCGCCGGCGCCCCAGCCGAGGAAGGTGAAGAGGAGCGACCACGCGCCGGCGCTGATCCCGCTGCCCACCACGTACACGGCGATCGGGATCCGCGCCGCGCCGCAGGCGATCGGCAGCGTCAGGCGCAATCCGTAGGCGAAGCGGACCGCCGTCGACGAGCGCCACGGATGCCGCCTGACGAGGGCCAGCGCGCGCGTGAGGAACTTGCGCAGCTTCGGGAAGCGCTTCCGCACCCACTCGCCGCGCCAGCGCCCGACGTAGTACAGGCCGATGTCCGCCGCCCACGTCCCCGCCGTGATCCACAGGATGACCGAGATCAGCCGCAGCTCGTGGCTGCGCGAGGCGAGGCCGCCGATGAGCGGCGTCGCCTCCTCCGTCACGATGCCGGTGACGGCGAGGGTGATGTACGCCCACAGCCGTCCGGCGGCGGAGTCCGCATGGACGATGTGCCGCGAGGCCTGGAGCAGGAGCGGGAGGAGCACGTGATCAGCCGACCGGACGGGCGTGGTGCACGCGGTGCCTAACGGGCGGCGGGCGCCGCGGCGGCCGCGAGGCGCGCCTCGAGCTCGCTGTCCAGCCGGCGGGTGATCGGCCCCGGCGCGCCGGACCCCACCGGCCGGCCGTCCAGCCGCGTGATCGGCGTCACGTCGGTCGTCGTACCCGTGAGGAAGAGCTCCTCCAGGCGCGGCAGGTCCTCGACCGCGATCGGCACCTCGGCCGTGGGGATCGCCAACTCGCTCGCGATCTCCAGCAGCACGGCGCGCGTGATCCCCGGCAGGACGAAGTGGTCCGCCGGGTGGGTGCGCAGCACGCCGTCGAGCACGCCGAACACGCTCGTGTGCGTCCCTTCGGTGATGCGTCCGTCCCGGATGAAGATCGCCTCCAGCACTCCCGCCTCCTTCGCGCGCTGACTGGCGAGGACGTTCGGCAGGAGCTGGACCGTCTTGATGTCGCAGCGCAGCCAGCGCTGGTCGGGGAGGGTGATCGCCGCCGCGCCCGCTCGCCGCGCCGCGCGGTTCGGCGTGAACGGCTTCGCCGCCATGTACACCGTCGGCGACGTCCCGGCCGGCGGAAAGGCGTGCGTGCGCGGCGCGGCCCCGCGCGTCACCTCGAGATAGAGCGTCGCCTCGCCCGCGCCGAGCCCGTTCGCCTCGAACAGCCGGTCGGCGATGCGCCGGAGCTCCTCCGCCGTCGTGTCCTCCGGCTGCGGGATGCCGAGCTCGCGGAGCCCGCGCTCGAACCGCGCCTGGTGCCGCTCCGCCTCGAACAGCGCGCCGTGCACCACGCGCCACACCTCGTACACGCCGTCGCCGAAGATGAAACCGCGATCCTGGATGGGAATGACGGCCTGATCGTCTTCGACGAACCGTCCGTTGAGGTACTGCAGCATGTCCGATCTCCGGCGAGGCTGGGGCGTGGTCTAACGCTAACACCGCCTGCTTCCCGGCCACCACTCCCGGCGGCCGGGAAGCCGCGCCTCGGCCCGCCCCGGCTCAGTCGGCGGCGAGCGGCTCGGCGTGCTGGCCGTGCCCGACGCCACTCCGCGCCCGGCCGAGCATCCGCTCGCGCCAGGTGTCGAGGATCTCGTACACCGTCGGGATGACCACCAGCGTCAGGATGGTCGACGCGATGACGCCGCCGATCACCGCCCGGCCGAGGGGCGCGCGGAAATCGGCGCCCTCGCCGAGGCCGAGCGCCACCGGCACCATGCCGGCGATCAGCGCGAGCGTCGTCATCATGATCGGCCGCAGGCGCAGCCGCCCCGCCTCGATGAGCGCGTCGCGCGTGCTCAGCCCCCGATCCTCCTTCGCCCACTTCGCGAAGTCGATGAGCAGGATCGCGTTCTTCGCCACGATCCCCATCAGCATCATCACGCCGATGAGGCTCATGATGTTCAGCGTGTCGTGCGTGAGGATCAGCGCGATGACGACGCCGATGAGCGACAGCGGGAGCGACACCATGATCGCCAGCGGGTCGAGGAAGCTGCCGAACTGCACGACGAGGATCAGGTACATGAACAGCACCGCGACGCCGAGCGCCCCGAAGATGCTGCCGAACACGGTGCCCTGGTCCTTCACCTGCCCGCCCTGGGAGATGTGGACCCCCGCCGGGAGCCGCACGTGGGCGATCGCCGCGTTGACGTCGCGCGACACCTCGCTCAGCGAGCGGCCCTCGACGTTCGCGCCGACGGTGACGACCTCGTCGCGATCCAGGTGGTCGATCTTCGCGAGGGCCATGCTCTGGGTGACGGAGGCCACCTGGCCGAGCGGGAGCGCCGAGGGACCCGACGCCGCGCCGCCGCCGTTAGGCGCGCCCGTGCCCGTGCCGCCCGGCGCGCCGCCCTGGGCGGCCAGCGGCAGCTCGAGGACGTCCAGCGCCGTGCTGCGTGCCGCCGGCGCGAGCCGCACCGTCACGTCGCGCGTCTTCCCCGTCGGGTCCACCCAGTCCCCGGCCTTCAGCCCCGCGAACGCCGGCCGCAGCGACGACGCCACCTGCCCCACGTTCAGCCCCATCGTGCTGGCCAGCCCGCGGTTGATGTCGATGTCCAGCTCCGGGCGCAGTCCCTTCGTCGAGAGGCCGACGTCCACGCACCCCGGCACCCGCGTCATGGCGTCCTGGATCTGCGTCGCCACCGTCGTGAGCTGCTGCGCGTCGTCGCCCCGCACCTGGATCTGGATCTGCTTCTGGTTCCCGCCGAACCCCGCGGTGTACACGTACGCGGTGACCCCGCCCAGCCGCGTCAGCTGCGGCCGGAGGGCCTCGCCGATCGCGTCCTGGCTCCGGTGCCGCTGCGACTTCGGGACCAGCCGCACGTAGATGTTGCCGTTGTCCACCTCCCCCGAGCCCGTCGCCGTCCCCAGCGTCGTGTACGTGTACGCGACCTCGGGGATCGCGCGGACGATGCGATCCACCTCGTCCGCCTTGATGCGCGTGTACTCGAGGCTCGACCCCGGCGGCGTCTCGATCGCGACGCTCAGCTCCGAGCGGTCGCTGTCCGGCACGAAGCCGCCGCCGCCGAACTTCGCCTGGAGGACGATCGCCAGCACGAACGACAGCGTGGCGATGCCGATCATCCCCCAGCGGTGGTCGAGCGCCCACGCGATCACGCCCTTGTAGTTGTCCGCCTGCCGGTCGAACCAGCGATTGAACCGCTCCAGCGCGCGGGCGATCGGATTCCGCCGCTCGTGCGATTCCGTCTGCGGATCCGGCCAGTACGCCGACAGCATCGGGTCGAGCGAGAACGAGACGAACAGCGACACGAGCACCGCGCAGGCGATCGTCAGCGCGAACGGCCGGAACCACTGCCCGGCGATGCCGCTCATGAACCCGACCGGCGCGAACACCGCGACGATCGAGAACGTCGTCGCCGCCACGGCGAGCCCGATCTCGTCGGTGCCGCGGTGCGACGCCGTCACGTGGTCCTCCCCCATCTCCACGTGCCTGACGATGTTCTCGCGGACCACGATGGCGTCGTCGATCAGGATGCCGATCGCCAGCGACAGCCCGAGCAGCGACATCGTGTTCAGCGTGAACCCCATCGCCCAGACGGCGATGAAGGCGGAGATCGTCGACACCGGCAGCGCGAGCCCGGTGATCACCGTCGAGCGCCAGGAGTTGAGGAAGAGGAAGACGACGAGCACGGTGA
>CAMLIT010000071.1 GCA_946480295.1 uncultured Gemmatimonadota bacterium | reverse complement strand
CGATCACCCCGGCGACGAGGCCGAAGTTCGCCGTCAGCCCGTCGTTGAAGCCGTAGACGACGTTGCGCAGGAAGCCGCCCGACTCGGTGCGATGCCAGGGCTCGCCGCTGCGCCCGGAGATCTGGTTCAGCGTGTCGGCGTGCTCCGCCGACTCGCGCGCCAGCTCCAGCGCCTCGCGATGGCCCGGCACGCCGCGCGGCATGCTGCGGTGCATGTCCAGGTAGCCCTTCACCTCGCGCCCCTCCTCGGCGAGGAGCATCGGGAGGAGGAACCCGGGGCCGAACCAGCGCCCGGCCAGGGCGAGCAGCCGCGTGCGCGCGCTCGGCCGGAAGGGGCCGGGCCGACGACCGTGCTCCTCGAGGAGCTTCGCCCAGATCCCCACGTGCCGGTCCTCGACGTCCGCGAGGCGGAGGAAGAGGTCCTTCTTCGACGTGTCCGGCTCCGCGCCGGCGAGGATGCGGTAGAGGAACGCGGCGTCCGCCTCGTCCTGCCAGTGGTGCTCGAAGGCGTCGAGGTCTGGGGTGGGGGCGGGGGCTGGCGCGCTGGATGACGTGGCCATGCATGGAATATGGCGGTCGGGTCAAGCAGAGAGGGCGCGGCGGAAACCCCCGGCCAGCGCCGGCGTGTCTGACCAGGCAGATCCACACACTTCGAGGTCCTATGACACGGATGCTCCACCTGCCGGCGGCGCTCGCGCTCGTGGCCGCCCCGGCGCTGGCCCAGACCCCCGACGCTCGCCCGAAGATCGAGCGGCGCATCGTCACGGTGCGCGCCGAGGACGCGAATCGCGCCGTCATCGGCGTGACGACGTCGGCCGGCGTGCGGGCGCGAGACACCCTCGGCCTGATCGTGACCGCCATCACACCGAACAGCCCCGCCGAGAAGGCGGGGCTCGAGGAGGGCGACCGCCTGCAGGCAGTCGGTGGCACGAGCCTCCGGCTCTCGCCAGGCGACACCGGCGACGCCGAGATGCGCGGCATCATGCAGCGACGGCTCGAGCGCGAGCTGCAGAAGGTGAAGCCCGGAGACGACGTCGAGCTCCGCGTCTACTCGGCGGGGCGCACGCGCACCGTGCGCGTGAAGACCGTCGCGGCCGACTCGCTCTACCCCGAGGAGCGATTCCGCACGGCGAGCAACGTCCGCATGGCGCGCTTCGACGACGAGAACCGGGCGACGCTCGGCATCGGCATCGGTGCGACGGGGAGCCGACGCGACACCCTCGGCGTCTTCGTCTTCTCGGTGAACGACTCCGGGCCGGCGGCGAAGGCCGGGCTCGAGGAGGGCAGCCGCATCGCCTCGGTGAACGGCGTCGACGTCCGCGTCTCGAACGCCGATGCCGGCGACGAGATGGTCGGCAGCGCCAAGGTGCGGCGGCTGCAGCGCGAGATCGGCCAGCTCAAGCCGGGTGACGACGTCACGCTCCGGGTCTACCAGGACGGGCAGTATCGCACGATCAAGCTGAAGGCGGCGCGCGCCTCCGACCTGCCCCGGCGCGGCGGCTCGTTCTTCATGACGGGCGACATGATGGGACCGTGGCCGGTGCCGCCGATCCCGCCGGTCGCGCCGATGCCGCCGATGCCCCGCATGCGCTTCGACTTCGACGGACCGGCCATCAACGACCAGGTCCAGCGCTCGCTCGATCGCGCGATGGAGGGCGTCGACCGCGCGATGGAGGGTGCCGGTCGCGCGATGGAGTCGCTGCGGAGCTGGGCCAGGAACTGAGGGCAGCTCGAGCGCGGCGCAGCGCACCGGGCGGAAGGGGGAGCACGGCGGCTCGACGCGCGCGCCGCGCCGAGATATCATGCGGTTCCGTGCCCCTCTTCCCTCCAGCCGCACGCTGATGCTCCGTCCGACCTGCCGCGCCGCGCTCGCCCTGACCATTCTCCTCCCCGCCTGCCGATCCGCCTCGCAGGCGCCCGCGGCGGCCACCGCCGTCACCGTCCCAGCGGGCGCGGTGATGCCGGGGATCGAGGTGCTGCTCCGGGACTCGCTCCATCTCCTCCAGGGCAAGCGCGTCGGACTGATCACGAACCAGAGCGGACGTGACCGGCACGGCACGAGCACGATCGACCTGCTGTATCGCGCGCCGGGGGTGAAGCTCGTCGCGCTCTTCGGTCCGGAGCACGGGCTGCGCGGCGCCGCCGCTCCGGGCGAGACGGTCGCCTCGTCGACGGACTCCGCGACGGGGCTGCCGATCTACTCGCTCTACGGGGCGACGAGGGCGCCGACCCCCGCCATGCTCGCGAACATCGACGTCCTCGTGTACGACATCCAGGACGTCGGCGCACGCATCTACACCTACGAATGGACGATGGCGCTCGCCGCCGAAGCGGCGGGGAAGGCGGGAAAGCGGTTCATCGTGCTCGACCGCCCGGACCCGATTCGCGGCGACATCGTCGAGGGCGGCGTGCTCGAGCCCGCGTACCGCTCGTTCGTCGGCCAGTACCCGGTGGCGATGCGCTACGGCCTCACGCCGGGGGAGCTGCTGCGCTACCTCGTCGGCACGGGGCAGATCAAGGTGGACTACACCGTCGTGCCGATGCGAGGCTGGCGCCGGTCGATGTGGTACGACGAGACGGGGATCCCGTGGGTGAGACCGTCGCCGAACCTCCGCTCGGTGGACGCCGAGGCGCTCTATCCGGGCACGGTCTACTTCGAGGCGACGAACCTCAGCGAGGGGCGCGGCACCGACCAGCCCTTCCAGCTCGTCGGCGCGCCCTGGCTGACCGACGCCGGCGCGATCGCCGCGGAGCTGAACGCGCTCCGGCTGCCGGGCGTGCGCTTCGACTCGACCTCGCGCACGATCGAGAAGGGACAGAAGTGGGGGGGCCAGACGATCCCGATGCTGCACCTGACGGTGACCGACCGCGACGCGCTGCGCCCGACCGAGGTCGGCGCCTGGATGCTGCAGACCATCCGCGCGCACCACCCGCACGATTGGCAGTGGCGCGGGACCTGGCTCGAGTCGCTGTCGGGGAGCACGCGGCTGCGACGCGCGGTGGAGTCCGGGACGGTCGCGTCGCTCCTACCGGAGCTCCGCGCCGAGTCGGCGCGGTTCGAGGCGGAGGCGAGGAAATACTGGTTGTACTAGGGACGAGGGACGTGGGACGCGTGGGGTTGCTCGGCGTGTCCGGATCCGTCTCGCCGCGGCTGGCCCCTCTACCCGGCCGGCTCAACGGAGCCGACACGGATTCAATGGAAAAGTCGGATCGGCACGGATGGGGTCCGGCGGGCGGGGACCGGGTTTCTCGTGTCGCCGCTGGCCCCTGTGCCCTGCCGGCATCCAAAGAGCCGACGCGAATTGAAAGGACATCGTGCGAATCGGCGCGAATGCGGGCGGCGGTGTGGGGGCCGGTACCCGGACCGGCCGCTGGGCGAGCGGCGCCGTCGCGCCACGCGGAGCGATCCGCGCCGATCCGCCCTGCATCCGTCCGATCCGTGTTCCCCTCGTGTGATCCCCGCCCGATCTCGGATCCCGACGCACGCCGGGACCAAGCCAGGGATGCACGCGTCCCGCGTCCCTCGTCCCGCGTCCCTCTAGAACTCCACCTGCGCCCCCAGCTCCACCACCCGGTTCGGCGGAATCCCGAAGAACTCCGTGGCCGAGCGCGCGTTGCGGGACATGATGACGAACAGCTTCTTCCGCCAGCGGGCCATCGAGATCTTCGGCCGGCCGTGGGAGGCGCGGCGGACGCCGGGGCGGGCCTCGCCGTGTCCGTCGGCGATGATCACCCGCTCGCGCCCGAGATAGAACGTCGTGTCGTTCGGGCGCGCCCGCAGTCCCGATTCGCGCGCCGCCGCCAGCACGTCGGGGACGTCCGGCGTCTGCATGAAGCCGTAGCTCGCCGTCACCCGCCAGAAGCCGTGCTCGAGCTTCTGCACGATGACGCGCTCCCGCCGCGGGATCTCCGGGATCTCGCGCGTGATGATCGACATCAGGATCACCTGCTCGTGCAGCACCTTGTTGTGCTTCAGGTGGTGCAGGAGCACGACCGGGACGCCCTCCGGGGACGACGTCATGAACACCGCGGTGCCGGAGACGCGCGGCGGCTTGCGGCGCGCGACGTCGTCGAGGAACAGCTCCAGCGGCAGCGCGCCGGAGTGCAGCACCTGGTTCAGCATCGACCGCCCCTTCTTCCACGTGCTCATGATCGTGAACACGCCCAACGCGATCGCCACCGGGACCCAGCCGCCGTGGAGGAACTTCACGACATTGGCGAAGAAGAACGCCAGGTCAATGACGAGGAAGCCGATCGTCAGGGGCACGATGTGCCGGAAGGACCAGTTCCACCGCGAGCGCGCGACCACGTAGAAGAGGATCGTGGTGATCGCCATGGTCCCCGTCACGGCGATCCCGTAGGCCGCGCCGAGGTTGGTGGAGCTCTGGAAGGCGACGACGAGCAGGAGGCAGCCGATCATCAACATCTTGTTGATCTCGGGGATGTAGATCTGCCCCGCCTCCCGCGCGGAGGTGTGGATGATGGACACGCGCGGCGAGTAGCCGAGCTGCACGCTCTGCTGGGTGAGCGAGAACGCGCCGGAGATCAACGCCTGCGACGCGACGATCGCGGCGAGGGTGGCGATGACGACGAGCGGCCAGAGGAGCGCGCGCGGCGCGAGCATGAAGAACGGGTTCTGCGCCGCCGCCGGGGTCCGCAGCAGCAGGGCGCCCTGGCCGAAATAGTTGAGCAGGAGCGCCGGCAGGACGAGGGCGAACCAGGCGAGCCGGATGGGTCGCTTCCCGAAATGGCCCATGTCGGCGTACAACGCCTCGGCGCCGGTGACGGCGAGGACGACGGCACCGAGGGTGAGGAAGCCGGCGCGCCCGTGCTTGTGGAAGAAGACGAGCGCGTGCCACGGGTTCATCGCCAGGAGGATGCGCGGCTCGCGCGCGATCTCGTACAGCCCCAGCGCGCCGATCGCCACGAACCAGAGCGCCATGATCGGCCCGAAGGCTCCGCCCACCCGCGCCGTGCCGAAGCGCTGGACCATGAACAGCGCGAAGAGGATGATGAGCGAGAGGACGACGGTGTACTCGCCGAGCCGCGGCGTCACCACCTCGAGGCCCTCGACGGCGCCGAGGACCGAGATCGCGGGCGTGATCACGCCGTCGCCGTAGAGCAGGGCCGCCCCGAAGAGGCCGATCGAGATCAGGAGCATGCGGCGCCGCGAGTCCCCCGCCCGGCGCTCCTGCTGGAGGAGCAGCGCGAGCAGGGCGAGGATCCCTCCCTCGCCCCGGTTGTCGGCGCGCATGATGAAGACGATGTACTTGACGCTGACGACGAGGATCAGCGACCAGAGGATCAGCGAGAGGACGCCGTAGACGTTGAGCTGCGTGGCGAGGAGCCCGTACTCCTTGTCGAAGCACTGGCGCATCGCGTACAGCGGGCTGGTGCCGATGTCGCCATACACGATCCCCAGCGCCGTGAGGGAGAGGATCGCGAGTCGCTTCCCCGTCGGGCGCGCCTCGACGCGATGCCGGTCGGCGCGCGCCGCCGGGTGAAAGCCGCTCGTGCCTGTCGGCGGCTCGGGAAGACGCGGCTGGGGAGACGTCGCCCGGGAAGGATCACCTGGTCGAGCAGGCTCTGCGGTCATGTATTGGTGCTGCGCGGGACCATGCAGCCGTACATCCTATGATGGCGCCTCGGCCGGGTTGGGCGAGGGGGAGCTACGCAAAAAATGGGTCGCCAGCGGCAGCGGCGGCGACCCATTCTCCAATCTAGCCCTGCTGGACCCGGCGTTAAAGCGGCGCCCGCCGGTGCATTTTCCCGCCGCTCACCTGCCGAGCTCCTCGATCTCGCGCGCCGCGCGGTCGAGGATCTCCTTGATGCGCGCCAGCCGCTCCCTGTCCTGCACGTGCGCGGAGGCCGTGCGGTACGTCGTGCGCCCGAGCCCGCCGAACGCCTGGTTCACCTCCATCATCGGCGTGTCGACGAAGTTCTCGACGAAGCGCGAGATCCGGCCGAAGATGTCGTCCACGGTCGAGCTGTGCTCCGCCAGGTGCTTCCGGCCCTCGTCCGTGATCTCGTAGATCTTCTTCCCGCCCTCTTCCTCGCGGGCGCGGGCGAAGCCCTGGTCCTCGAGGAGGGTGAGGGTGGGATAGACCGTCCCCGGGCTCGGCGAGTAGGCACCGCCGGAGCGCTCCTCGAGCTCCTTGATGATGTCGTAGCCGTGGCGGGGCTTCTCCTCCAGCAGCCGGAGGATGACGTAGCGGAGGTCCCCCTGCTCGAACATGCGGCCACCCCGTCCCCGGAAGCGGCCGCGGTGGCCGCCCCAGAAGTCCCCCATGAACGCCTCGAAGCCGGAGCGACCGCGGCGAGCCCCGCATGGCCCGGCCCCGAACTCGGCGAAGAACCCGTCGAACATGACGACCTCCATGCGATATGTCTGTGATATATCGTGGCCGCCAACGATGTAACGCAAGATATATCGTCGCAAGAGGTCCGCTCCGACGCCATGGGGCACACCGATTGCCTTTGCCGGTACCCGAGGTTCGCAGTACCGGTACTGACGAGTGGTGTGGGGTTGGAGTGGAAAGGGGACCTCGATCGGGACGGCGTCGCGGCCGCGGGTGAGGGCAGGGAGGACGGGACGAGAGGTCCGGGACGCACTGGGGAGATGCGGGTGGGGCGTCAGCCCCACCCGCATCGTTTTTCCCTCGTCCCTCGTTCTTCGTCCCCCTCAGCGCGTCTCGCGCGAGATGGCGATCCCGCCGTTCGCCAGCCCCGACGGAGCCTTCGCCAGCTTCTTCCGCAGGCGCTTCGCCGCGTACATCGTCGCGTCGGCCCGGGTGAGGAGGTCTTCAGGGGTCATGTGCCCGTTCTCGTCGGGCTGCGCGACGCCGACGCTCACCGCCAACGGCATGTCGCGCCGCTCGGCGAGGGCCGCGAGCGGCTCGTGCCAGCGCGCCGCCCACCCGTTCGGCACCACGGTGTCCGCGGGCGCGATGGCGAGCACCGCGAACTCGTCGCCGCCGACCCGCGCGACGACGTCGGTCGCGCGGAACGCGGCGCGGAGCACGCCGGCCACCTCGATCAGCGCGCGATCGCCGGCCCAGTGCCCGTAGCCGTCGTTGATCTCCTTCATGTCGTCGATGTCGAAGAAGATCTGCCAGATCTCCTTCGGGCTCGCCGCCTTGAGGAGCGATGCCGCGCGGTAGATGTAGCCGCGCCGGTTGTACAACCCCGTGAGCTCGTCGGTGACCGCGACCGCCCGCAGGGTCGAGGTGAGCCGGTGGCGCTCGACGGCGAGCAGCAGCGTGCGCATGAGCCCCGGACCGTCGATCTGCGAGGCGGTGAGGCAGTCCTCCGCGCCGAGCCGGATGGCCCCGAGGAAGACCGCCTCGTCGTACCAGGGAACGATCACGACGACGGCGGCATCCGGTGCGTCGCGGCGCGCGAGGCTGATCGTGGCGCCGAGATCGGCCGTCCCGCCCCAGGTGACGATGACGATGTGCGGCGGCTCGGCGGTGCCAAACGAGTCGGCGCGCAGGACGTCGTTCGGCAGGAGGGTGACGAGCGTCTGGCCCGCCAGGACCTGGCGCAGCTCGGCCGCGGCGCCGTCGATGCCCTGGTCGCCGATCGCGACGCGAATCCCCCCGGGGGCGAGGTCGAGTGGTGCAGCCTGGATCATGTGATTCTCCCCCGCGACGCGCGTCGCATCCGCGCCCGCAGGATCGCCAGCTCTCGTGCGCTCTCGCCGCCGGCGCGTCCCGCGCGACGATCGCACTCTGGCAACGACGACCGAGCGGCGGCGGTGATAACACTCACAGAAGCGCTGTGTCTGCTTTGGAAGGCTCCCAACGGATCTGCACTCCGCGAGATCTGTCGCGCGCGCCGCCGACGGCTCAGGCCACCAGCGTCAGCACCGTGCGCGCGTCGTCGCGCGCTCCGCTCGCCACCGAGGGGTCCGGCGCGAAGAGCGTCGGCGGGAAGAGCGCCACGAGCCGCGCGAAGCGCTCGAGGATCTCCGGGTCGAAGCCCCCGACGTCGCCCCGCATGATCTCGAGCGCCGCGGCGCGCGACAGCGCCTGCCGGTACGGCCGGTCCGACGTCAGCGCGTCGAACACGTCGGCGACGCAGAGGATGCGCGCCTCGAGCGGGATGTCCGTGCCGGCGAGGCGATCGGGGTAGCCTCGGCCGTCCCAGCGCTCGTGATGCCAGCGCACCATAGGGAGGATGTCCCACGGGAAGTCGATGTCGCGCAGGAGGTCGGCGCCGGCGCGCGCGTGCCCCTCCATGATGATCCGCTCCTCGGCGGTGAGCTTGCCCGGCTTGTTCAGGATCTCCGAGGGAACGGCGATCTTGCCGACGTCGTGCAGCAGCGCGCCGATGCGGAACCAGAAGAGCCGCGTCTCGTCGAAGCCCATGTTCTCGGCGAGGACGCAGGCGTAGCTGGCGACGCGCTCGCAGTGGCCGAGGGTGTAGCGGTCCTTGGACTCGATCGAGCTCGCCCACTCGCGCATGAGGTCGAGGAAGCGCGTCTCGAGCCGCCGGATGCGGCCGTCCACCTCGGCGAGGTCGCGCTGCGCGCGGAGCTGGCGGAAGAGGCGGTGGGAGGTGGTGAGCGCCTGGAGGGTGTCGCGGCTTCGGCGCATGAGCGTGAAAAGCTCCGCCTGCTCGCGCGCCGTCTCGGCGGCGAGGAGGAGGTCCTCGCGGTCCATGGCCATGGTGAAGGCCAGGTCGAGGTGGCGATCCGCGTCCTCGAGGCGGCGCTGCTCGCGCGCGACCACGCCCGCGTGCTTGTGTGCTTCGGCGACGGCGCGATGGTCGTTGACGGCGGCGGCGCGGCGCAGGACACGGTCGCAGAGCGCGCTCGCCTCGTCGAGCTTCCCGAGGGCGATCTGCACCTCGGCGCGGTTCGCCTCGATCATGAGGCCGGTGGAGACGTCGCCCGAGGTCGCGCAGTGGGCGAGCGCCTCGAGGAACGCGTGCTCGGCCTGCTCCCACTCGGCCATGTCGGCGTGCAGCATGCCGATGTTGTTCATCAACTTGCCGAGGTACTCGTCCAGGCCGATGGAGCGGTAGCCCTCGAGACTGCGCGTCAGACGCTCGAGGGCAAGCGCCACGTCCCCGCGCATGTTCGCGAGGATTCCCAGATTCTGGAGCACCATCGCGGCGAGCTTCGCATCGCCGGCAGCTTGCGCCGCCGTCAATGTCTGCTGGTAGAGGGACTCGCTCTCGTCGAGATGTCCACGATGCGCGAAGCTGCTGGCCAGCGTGTTCGTGGCATATGCGACCGCCGAGTCGTCGCCAAGTGCTCGCGCGATGGCGATGGACGCGGTGAGGCAATCCTCGCCGGCTCCGAAATCTCCCTCCTCGAAGTACAGCCACCCGACGCGTCGCAGGATGGTCGATGCCTCGATTCCATCGTCCGCCCGGCGCAGCAAGTACAGAGCGGCCTCGTACAGGCGTCGCGCGATCTCGCGCCGGCCCGCCGCCTCGGCACGTTCCGCTTCCTGGGCGATGGGCCCGTGGAGCGAGTCGTGACGAGGCTTGGCGGGTGCGCCCGGATCGGCGGTCGGGCGCTGCGTGGGCGAAGACATCAGTGGTCCGCGATCAGGTCACATGCCGCCGCTCAGGCTCGTGGCGAACGTATACCCCGAGAAGTGCGACACGCTCACGCGCGTCTGCATCAGCAGCAGGTTCGTCGTCGTCGGCTCGAGCTCGTTCACCGTGCCCAGCCCCGTCGTCGAATCGTACTGGAGCTGCGACGAGGCGAAGTACGCGCCCTGGGGCGTCGCGCCGAGCAGGCCGGTGACCAGGTCCGTCAGCGACATGTCCTGCACGAGCGTGATCGGCGTCTTGAACTTCAGCCCCGCCGGCTGGAAGTCGTACGCCACGGGGGCGCCCGCCTCCGCGGTGACCGTGATCGTCGTGGGCACGGACACGGCGCCCGCGGGGACGATCACCGTCAGCCCGGTCGTGAGGTTCGTCGACTTCGACCCGAGCGGGCTGGCGACGAACGACCACGTCACCGGCGCGGACAGCGGCACCAGGCGCGTGATGATGGGGAGCTGGAGCGAGCCGACGAGGGGGAGCTGGAGCCCGAGGAGCCGCGACGGCGCCTGGGGCGCGGCGGGCAAGGTCGGGCTGGAACCATCACGACCGCAGGCGACGATGGTCGCACCGGTCACGACGAGCACAGTGAGGAGCACCGCGAGACGCTTCTTCATCGAAGACCTCCGCTGGGCGCGAGCCGGACGACATCGCCTGGCGTCGAGCAGAATTCCCGTTGCGCGGTCGACATCCGGGTGGCGGACGCGACCGTGAGTGGGTTGATGTTGCACCGAATCTCACGGTCGCTCTGTGACCAGGGTCACCTTCTCGCTTCATTCGGGGCGCCGTCGTCACCCGAAGAAAAGCCCGCGCTCGCGCGCGGGCTCGGGGGTGCTACGGAGCGCAAGTCGCTGCGGCGCCTACTCGTAGCGCAGGGCGATGATCGGGTCCATCGTCGCCGCGCGGCGCGCCGGCCAGACGCCGAAGAGGACGCCCACGATCGCCGAGAAGGCGAACGCCAGCCCCACGGCGCCAGGGGAGACCTGTGTCGACCACCCCGCCGTCCGGCTCATCACGCTCGCGCCCACGCTTCCGAGCAGGATGCCGATGATGCCGCCGAGGCAGCAGAGGACCACGGCCTCGATGAGGAACTGCAGCAGGATGTTGACGCGCGTGGCGCCGAGCGCCTTCCGGATGCCGATCTCGCGGGTGCGCTCGGTGACCGACACCAGCATGATGTTCATGATCCCGATCCCGCCGACGAGGAGGCTGACGGCGGCGATCCCCGAGAGCAGGTAGGTGAAGACCTCGGTCGTCTCCGCCGCGGTGTTGAGGAAGTCGGCCTGGTTGCGGATCCAGAAGTCGTCCGGCGCGCCGGGGCGGAGCTTGTGCTGCCGGCGCAGGATGCGCTGGATGTCGGCCATCGCGTCGGGGATCTTCTCCTCGGTCGGCGCGAGCACGCTGATCGAGCGGAGCCAGTCGCTGCCGATGACGCGAAAGCGCGCGGTGTTGAGCGGTATGAGGATCTGGTCGTCCGGGTTGCCGAAGGGCGACGCCTGCCCCTTCGACGCGAGCACGCCGACGACGGTGAAGAGGACGCCGCGGATGCGGATGCTCTCGCCGAGGAGCGCCTCCGGCACCTCGAGCCCCATGTTCTCCGCCACCGCCGGGCCGATCACCGCCACGCGCTGCCGCCCCTGGTCCTCCGCCGCCGTGAACATCCGCCCGGCGGCGACCGTGTACTTCCGCACCTCGGGGTAGTTGGCGGTAGTGCCGACGACCGAGGTGTTGGTGTTCTTGTTCAGGTACGTGACCTGGAGGTTGCGGCTCATCTCCGGCTGGACGGCGAGGAGGTTGTCGCCGCGGTCCTCCAGCGCCTTGGCGTCGTCGATCGTCAGCCTGGTCTGCGACTGCGCGATGACGATGCCGCCGCCCATGCCGCGCTGCTGCCCCGGGCTCACCGTGAGGAGGGTGGTGCCGAGCGCGGCGATGCGGGTCTTGACGGCGGTCTGCGCGCCGGTGCCGAGGGCCACCATCGCGATCACCGCGGCCACGCCGATGACGATGCCGAGCATCGTGAGGACGGAGCGGAGCTTGTTCGCGCGCAGCGCGCCGAGGGCGACGCTGACGATCTCGCCGATCAGCATGGGGTCATCTCCCGCGCCCGCCGCCGTTCCGGCCACCGCCGCCCGGCGTGTTCAGCCCGGGCACGCCCTGCACCTGACGCATGCGGTCGGTCATCTGCTGGCGCTGCGCCTGGAGGCCGAGGGAGCCGAGGAGCGCCACCTGCTCGCCCTCCTTGAGCCCCGAGACGACCTCGGTGTAATCGAGGTTGCTCGCGCCGAGCATGACGACGCGCGGCTTGTAGGTGGCGCCGGCGACGACGAACACGAGGCCAGGCCGCGCGCGGGTGCGCGGCAGATCCGCCGCGCCGGCCGTCGCCGCGCCGGCCGCGATGCTCCCCGCGGCGCGCCCCTGCGCGCCCGCGGGCATCCCGACCTGCCCCGAACCGATGGGGGCGGCGCCGCCCTGGGCCATGCGCTCGCGACGCGCGCACGCGCCGGCGACGCGGCCATCCACGCCGACGGCGGCGTAGATCTGCATCATCTGCTCGCGCGCGGTCTGGAAGTCGAGCTCCTGGTTCCGCATGCGCGCGCGGAGGTCGTCGAGCTTCTGTCGCATCCCCGGCTTCTTCGCGAACGCCGCCTTCACCGCCGCGCAGTCCTTGTCGGTGACCTCGGGCCCCTGCTGCGGCTCCTGCGCCGCGCCGCTGCTCGGCATCGCGCGCGCGCTTCCCTCGAGCGCGACCTCGCCGCGTGCGGTGCCGACGTTGTTGCCGTTGCCGCGGCGGCCGTTGAACCCGCCGCCGACACCGTTGCCCATCGAGGCGAACTGCGCCCGGACGTCGGCCTGCACGCTGTCGGAGTTCAGGTGGAGCATCGTCGCGGTCGCCGCCGCCTCGCGCACTGATTTGACGGCGTCGTTCGGGACCGCGATCACCTGCGGCCGCTCGTCCACGAGCACCGAGATCTCGCCGTTCATCCCCGGCTTCAGCAGCCCCTCGCGGTTGTCGAGGTTCACGAGGACGGGGAACATGGTCACGTTCTGCTGGACAACCGCCTGCGGCTCGATCTTCTCGACGAGCCCCTGGAAGCGCCGGTCGGGGTAGGCATCCACGGTCACGGTGGACACCTGGCCCGCGCGCACCTGGCCGATGTCGGTCTCGTTGAACAGGGCGCGCACGCGCACCTGGTTGAGGTCCGCCATCTTGATGATGGTGGTGCCGCCGCCGAAGGAGTTGGTGGCCGACGTGATGACCTGGCCGAGCGACACGTCCTTCTCGATCACCGTGCCGGCGACCGGCGCGACGACGGTGGCGTCCTCCAGCCGCTGCTTCGCGAGGTCGAGCGCCGCGGTGGTCCGGACGACGTTGGCCTTCGCGCTCTCGAAGTCGAGCGACGAAGACTCGTGCTCCTGGGCGGTGATGACGCGCGCCTTGTAGAGCTCATCGCTGCGCTTCTTCTGCGCCTGGGCGACGGCGAGCTTCGCCTTCGCGGCGTCGTAGTCGGCCTGGGCCTGGTCGAACTGGTTCCGCACGTCGCGGGTGTCGATCTGGACGAGCAGGTCGCCCGGCTTGACGAGCATGCCCGTCTCGACCGGCATCTTCGTGATGAGGCCCGACGCCTTGGACTTCACCTCGACGATGTTGATCGGCTCGACGACGCCGGTGGCCTCGGCATCGATGACGATCGTGCGCCGGGTCGCGGCCGCGGCGGGGATCGTCGGCGGCTTGTCGGACTTCGCGGCGCAGCCGGCCGCGAACGCGAGGCTCAGCCAGAGGATTCGCTTCACGTGTTCTCCTGGGATCGTCCGCGGCAGCGCGGGCGGACATGGTCAGGAGTAATACGGCGGCGGCGTGCGGACCGCTGCGACGGCTGGAGGACGCGCCGTCGCCCCGGCGGGCACGTTGGTGAAGTCGCGCTGGCGCCCCTCCGAACGCGAAGCGGGCTCCGGACGACAGTCCGGAGCCCGCTGCACGGAAGCCGACCGGTGGTCGGCTACTTCAGGTCCCGCCCGATGATCGCCTCGATCTGGGCGCGAGCGATGCGGTAGTTCTGGCGCGCCTGAATGAGCGACGCCTCGTCGCGATTCAGGTTGCTCTGCGAGGTCAGGAGGTCGAGCAGCGTCGAGGCGCCGAGCGCATACCGCTGCTGCTGGACGCGCAGGTCCTCCTGGTCCGCGTTCACCGATGCCTCGTTGATCTGGATCTGTGCCTCGGCGGTACGCAGGGCGGCGATCTGGGTGATGAGGTTCTGCTGCGCGGCGAGGCGGGCGTCGCGCGCCTGCGCCTCGGCGTTCGTGCGCCCGATCTCCGCCTGGTTGATCGAGTTCTCGCGGGAGAACTGGTTCCAGAGCGGGTACGAGAGGCTCAGGCTGATCGTGTTGGCATAGGCGAGCTGCCCGTTGCCGACGCCGTAGTACTTGTCGAAGCCGCTGCCGTTCCGGCTGTACGAGGCGGTGATCGTCGGGAGATAGCTCGTCTTCGACGCCCGCTCGACCGAACGCGCGGCGGAGAGGTTCGCCTCCGCCTGCTTCACCGCCGGCCCCTGGAGCGCGAGTTCGACGAGCTGCGCGCTGTCGATGGGCGCCAACGTGTGGTCGAGCGTGTCGCTGGGATCCGCCGTCACGAGGTAGGGCACGCCGATGAGGCGCGTCAGCGCCGCGCTGGCCACCTGCACGTTGTTGCGGGCCTGCAGGAGCGCGAGCTGCGCGTTGCCGACGGCAACCACGGACCGCAGGGAGTCGGAGACCGTCGCCGCGCCCGCGCTCACGCGCGCCGCCGCCGCCTTGAGCTGCTCGGTGGCCTGCTGGAGCTGCGCCAGCGCCGCCGCCTCGCTCTCGCGCGCCGCGAGGATGTTGGCGTACTGCGTCTTGACCTGGAGCGCGAGATTGAAGCGCTGCGAGACCTCGTTGGCCTCCGCCGCCGTGACGTTCGACTTCTGGGTGCGCAGGTCGGCGAACTTCCTCCCGCCGTCGAAGAGCGTGATGCTGCTCCGCAGGCCGGTGGAGAAGGACCAGGGCTGCGCCGTGTACGGCACGAGCGTGCCGTTCGGGCCGAAGCGCGAGCCGCTCTGCTGGGACTGCCCCATGCTGAAGGAGAGGTCCGGCAGCAGCGCCGCGTAGGCCGCCTTCACGTTCGACTCCGTGCTGCGGATCTGGCCGCGTGCGGCGACCTCCGCCGGCGCGTTCTGGAGCGCCAGCGCGATCGCGGAATCGAGCTTGATGGGACGGAGGGAATCGGTGGTGGGAAGCTGCTGGGCCAGGAGGGTCGCCGGTGCCAGCAGGAGCAAACTCAATGTCTTCATCACGCCTTCTACTGTCCTCTCGCCATGTGTGCCTGGGCGCGGCGCACGGAGTCCTGCCGTTCGCGCGCCTCGAATTTCGCCCACTGCTCGGGGGTCATGATCCGCCGGAACTGCTCGTGCGCGCTGCTGCGGATCGAGTCGAACTGCGGCTTGAGCGGCGCGAGGAGCGCTTCGATCTGCTGGTGGCGCGCGTCGATCGTCGAGTCCATCGCCGTACGCTGCCCGGTGGAGAGCCCGAGGTCGTCATACATGCGCTCGCGGCTCGCCCAGACGCGGTGACCGTCGGCACGTCCGAGAACGCGGTCGGCGGAAAAGCCCAGGACGCCGCCGACGAGGACGGCTCCGAGCAGGAACATCAGCGCCTGTTGTTTGGAGCGCTGCATCAGGGATCTCCGGGGTGGGTGCGAGGGCGTGGTCACCGGCCGAGTACGAACCGCAGCGTGGCGTCACGATCGCTCTGCAGCATCGGACGCACGGCGGTCTCCACGGGAACGGGGATGGGGGTGAGGATGTTCTCGTACGCGATCTGGGTGTCGTCCTGCCGCGCGTGCGCCACCGCCAGGCTCGCGGCGACGATGAGCAGCACCGCCGCGACGAGCGCCGGCCGCACCCAGCGGTCCAGCTCCGCCCACCAGCCGAGATCCACGTGATGGATCCGCTCCATGACCCTGGCCTCGAGCTCGTTCCAGTAGGCCTCGTCCGCGGGCGCCGCGTAGATCTCGCGCAGCCCCCGCGTCACCTCGTCGTCCCCGTCGTTGGGGTACAGCCTGAGATCGGTCATAGGTCGCTCCGAACGTCTTTCAGGATCTTTCGCAGCGCGGCCCGCGCGTGGTGCAGGTCCGAACGGGCGGTGCCTTCCGGGATGCCGAGCATCGCGCCGATCTCGCCATGGGTGAAGCCTTCGATGTCGTGCAGCACGATCACCGCGCGCTGCCGGGGCGCCAGCGTCGCCAGCGCCTCACGCAGCCGCCGCCGCAGCTCGTCCGACTCCCCCGGATCGCGGAACGGAACCGGGACGGTGTCGGGCAGCTCGTCGGCATCGCGGACCTTCCGCCGCCGCACCAGGTCGAGCGACGCGTTGGCCATGATGCGGTACAGCCACGCGCCGAAGGGCTGATCCGGGAGGAAGCGATCCAGCGCCCGATAGGCGTGGAGGAACCCCTCCTGGACGGCGTCCTCCGCATCCTCGTGCGTCAGGACGATCGCGCGCGCCACGGCGTACGCCCGTCGCTGGTGCAGCCGCACGAGCGCGGCGAAGGCATCGCCGTCCCCGTGCTGGGCACGCACCACGAGCGAGCGCTCGTGCACCTTCCCCGCGTCAGCCGGCGAGGGCATGGCGGGGGCGGCTCGTATGGCTGGCGCTGCGGTCATCCCGGTCACCCGAGGCTGTCGATTGGTAAACGGCCGGGCGGGCGAAAGCGTTGACCATCGACCGGTGCTCCCCTCATCCCGCGCTCGGTACCCCGGCCAGGCCGATGTCGGCCGCGGCGCCGCGCATCGCCTCGATCACGAACTGGATGTGCTCGTCCAGGTCGACCCCCAGCGCCTGCGCGCCGAGGATCACGTCGTCGCGACTGACGCCGCGGGCGAACGCCTTGTCCTTCATCTTCTTCCGGACGGAGCGCGCGTCCACGTCGTTCACGCTCCGCGACGGCTTCACGAGCGCGGTCGCGGTGATGAGCCCCGTCAGCTCGTCGACGGCGAAGAGCGTCTTCGCCATCGGCGTCTCGCGCGGCACGTTGCAGTAGGCCGCGTGGCCGAGGATCGCCTGCAGGATGTCGTCCGGCCAGCCCCGCTCGCGAAGGTAGCGGACGCCCCACGCCGGGTGCTCGTCGGTGGCGGAGTGGGCGTCGTTGGGGTAGCGCTCGTAGTCGAAGTCGTGGATCAGCCCCGCGAGCCCCCACCGCTCCGGATCCGCGTCGAATCGTCCGGCGTAGGCGCGCATCGCGGCCTCCACGGCCAGCATGTGCTTGCGGAGCGATTCGGACGCGGTGAACTCGTGCACGAGCGCGAGCGCATCGGCCCGCGACGGGAGGGCGGTGGTGGGCATGTGATGATGTATACGCCTGGTGTGGTCAGAGGGTCCCGCGCCGACGTCCCGCGCTCACGCCCCTCTGGCGGCATGTGCGGGAGTCCCGCCCTGACGCCTCTCTGTCCGGACGCGTGAAGGTCGGTCAGTCCCGCGCCACGACAGGCCTGTCGCGGCGGGACTGACCGACCTCGAACCGTTTCTGTTCTCGAACCGTCTTGCGGGACTGAGCGACGGCGCACGCGCGCGCGCTAGCCCTGCGCGGTCGCTGCCGGCTTCTCGTGCTGGTAGTGCGCCGCCGTGAGCTTGACGATGCCGAACAGGACGATGAAGAGGACGATCGCGCCGACGACGAGGCCCGTGTAGGCCGCGCCGAGATCGGAGCCGTGATCGGTGACGTGATCGGTGGGGTTCGTGCTCATGTGCGTGGAACGGGTGCGTGAGGGCGGCGCGTCAGGCGACGCGCACCGAGTTCATGACGTCGTTCTTCTGGATCTTGTCCAGCACGTCCAGTCCCTGGACGACCTTGCCGAACACCGTGTGCACGCCGTTGAGGTGGCGGCAGTTGGCGTCGTCGAGGACGATGAAGAACTGGCTGCCGCCGGTGTCCTTCCCCGCGTGGGCCATGGACAGCGCGCCCTTGTCGTGCTTGTGCGGGTTGCCGGCGGTCTCGCACTTGATCTTGTAGCCCGGCCCGCCCGTGCCGATGCGCGGGTCGCCCGCCGGGAGGTCGCGCGACAGCGGATCGCCGCCCTGGACCACGAAATCGGGGATGACGCGGTGGAACTTCACGCCGTCGTAGAAGCCGGAGTTGGCCAGCTTCTCGAAGTTGGCGACGGTGTTCGGCGCTTCCTTGTCGTACAGCTCCGCGACGATGGTGCCGCGATTGGTCTCGAAGGTGGCTTTCTTCATGGCGCGAAAACTAGCGGGGGGCGCGCCGGCGCGCAGGTCACTCGCCCCCGTTGGAGTCCCCGCGCGGCGGCGAGACCACGGCGAACTTGAAGACGCGGGGCACCTTGCACCCGGCGAGCTCGGCGGGAT
Source organism: uncultured Gemmatimonadota bacterium (assembly GCA_946480295.1). The sequence continues at coordinate 4,503 of CAMLIT010000071.1, read as the reverse complement.
GGAAGCGCCACCGGGACACCGAGCGGCGGATCGTCTTCGACAGCCACGGATGCGTGCTCTTCACCACGGTGAAGGTGCGCATGTCCGGGTGCCCGAGCGTGTCGACGAGCACCTGGATGCGGACCTCCGAGGTGCCGTGGCCGAACACGCCCTTGGGGTAGTGCCTCAGCCGCGGGATCGGCGGCGGCTCGTAGCGAACGGGCGTGGGGAGCCGATCCACCTCGAGGTCGTTCTTGAGCGCGGCCTGACGCCGTGCCTCCACGCAGTCGCCGTAGCGGACCGGCGAGGCCATGCGTGCGGGCGCGTTCTCCGGCACCGGGGTGGTCTCCGGTTGTGACGAGGAGCACGCGGCGGCGAGAACGACGAGGGCGGCGGGAAGAATGCGCATGACGATCGGAAGAACTGGAGTCGAATGGAGGCCGTCGGCGGCCTACACACTGGACGACGGACAGATGTCGTTCAGCACACATTCGGGGCATCTCGGCTTCCGGGCCACGCAGACCTGGCGACCGTGCTCGATGAGCAGGTGCGCCAGCAGCGTCCAGTCCTCTCGCGGGAAGAGGGGCATCAGGTCCAGCTCGATCTTGACCGCGTCGGTGTGCTTCGTCAGCCCGAGGCGGTGGCCGACGCGCGACACGTGGGTGTCCACCACGACGCCCTCGTTGCGGTCGAAGGCGTTGCCGAGGATGACGTTCGCGGTCTTGCGCCCCACCCCTGGGAGCTTCACCAGCTCCTCCATCGTCTCCGGGATCCGCGCGTCGTGCCGGTCCACGACCGCGTTGGCCATGCCGAGGAGGCTCTTCGCCTTGCTGCGGAAGAAGCCCGTGCTGCGGATCATGTCCTCCAGCTCCTCCGGCCGGGCGGCGGCGAGCGCCGCGGCGTCGGGATACTTCGCGAACAGCGCCGGGGTCACCATGTTGACGCGCTTGTCCGTGCACTGCGCGCTGAGGATGGTCGCGACGAGCAGCTCGTACGGGTTGCGGAAGTCGAGCGCGCAGTGCGCATCCGGATAGGCGCGGCGGAGGCGGGCGAAGATCTCGGGCGCGCGCTGCGCCGCCGGCGCCTTCCGCGCCCCCGCCATGGAGGGACGCGCGCCCTTCTTCGCCGGCTTCGGTGCCCTGGTCGCCGCCTTCTTCGCCGCCTTGCGCACCGCGCTCTTCTTCGCCGCCATGCCGCTGCTCCTGGTCAGTGTCGCCTGCGCCGCCGGGCGAACGCGACGACGTCGCGCGCCGACCGCGCGTTGAGAATGTCCTTCGCCTCGAGCCATCCCTTGCGCGCCGCGCCGATCCCGAAGCGCGCCACGTTGTCCAGCCCCAGGCTGGAATGTGCGTCGGGCCCGATCTCGACGCTCGCCCCGAGCGCCGTCGCCTGCCGCAGCCAGCGCCAGTCGAGGTCCATGCGGTACGGATCGCAGTTCAGCTCCACGGCCGCCCCGACCTCCGCCGCGCGCGCGAGCACCGCATCGAGATCGACGGCGTATGCCTCGCGGGAGAGCAGGAGGCGCCCCGTGGGGTGGCCGAGGATCGTCAGGTGCGGGTCGTCGAGCGCGGACAGCACGCGCTCGGTCATCTCCCGCTCGCCCATCGAGAAGCGGGAGTGCACGGAGCCGATGACGTAGTCGAAGCGGTCGAGGAGCGACTCGTCGTAGTCGAGGCGGCCGTCGGGGCGGATGTCGCACTCGATCCCCTTGAGCACGCGGAAGCCCTTCAGCGACGCGTTCACCTCGTCGATCTCGTCGTGCTGCTCGAGCACGCGCTCGCGCGTCAGGCCGCCGGCGTAGAACGCCGATTCGGAGTGATCGGAGATGCCGAGATAGTCCCAGCCGCGCTCGCGCGCCGCGGCGGCGAGCGCCGCGATCGACTCCTTTCCGTCGGAGTAGTCGGAGTGGCAGTGGAGGACGCCGCGGACGTCGCCGACGTCGACGAGGCGCGGGAGCCCGCCGCCGGCGGCCGCCTCCACCTCGCCGTGTCCCTCGCGCAGCTCCGGCTCGACGTACGCCAGCCCCGCCGCGGCGTAGAGCGCCGCCTCGTCGGGGACGGGGACGATCCCGCCCGCCTCGTCGTGCAGCGCGTCGTCATGCACGGAGAGGCCGCGCGTGGCGAGGCGCTCGCGCACGCGCAGCACGTGGTCGGCGGCGCCCGTGGTCCGCCAGAGGGCGGCGGCGAATCGCTCCGGGGGTACGCACGTGAGGTCTAGCGTGGTGCCGTCCACGTACCCGAGCCGCACCGCCGGCCCGCCGACGCCGCTGGCCTCGCGCACCCCGCTCACTCGCGCGAACGACGCGGCGACCTTCTCCGCGGGAGCCGTGCACGCGGCGACGATGTCCACGTCGCCAACGACCTCCAGGCGGCGGCGGATCGAGCCGGTGATCTCGGCGCGCGCCACGTCCGGGTGCGCCCGCACCTCCGCGAGCAGCGCCTCCGCCTGCACGATGGCGTGGCGATACAGCACGAGGACGCCCGACGCCTTCATGAAGGCGATGCCGCGGAGGATCTTCTCGGCGGTCTTCGGACCGTAGCGCGGCAGCTTCGCGACGCGGCCGTCGCGCGCCGCCGCCTCGAGGTCGTCCACGCTCTCGATCCCCAGCTCCTCGTGCAGCTTGTGGATCTTCGCCGTGCCGAGCCCCGGGACCTTCAGCAGCTCGAGCAGCCCTTCCGGCACCTGCTCACGAAGCTGCTCGAGGAGGCGCGACTCGCCGGTCGCGACGAGGTCGCGGATGACGGCGAGGGTGGCGGGACCGACGCCGGGCACCTCTTCGAGCGCCCCCGATCGGAGGAGGTCGCCGAGGTCGTCCGCGCCGGTGGACAGTATGCCGCGTGCCGCCTGCTTGTACGCGCGAGCCTTGAATGGATTGTCCCCGGCGAGCTCGAGATAGGCCGAGATCTGCGACAGGACGTGCGCCGCGGTCCTGGAGTCCATCGCCCGGCGCCGACCCGCTCAGCCCTCCACGCCCGCCGTCTCGCGCAGGCGCGCGATGCAGTCGTGAAGCTGGCGCTCGGTGAGCTCGAGCTCCTGCGCGGCGCCGTCCACGTCGAGAAGCCCCGCGCGCATGGAGACGGCCACCTGGTTGAGGTAGCGGATCTTGGAGAGGATCTCGTCGGTGACCTTGCGCAGGCTGACGAACCGCCGCTTCTCGGCCAGGGCGCGGCGGTAGCGCAGCGTCAGCTCTTGCTGGGTGAGGCGTTTGGCGAGCACGAGCACCTCTTCCTGGTTGCGGCCGGGAAGTGCCGCCCGATCGGGGATGCCGCTGTCCTCCCAGGCTTCGTCGGTGAACCAGAGGCGCCCCACGTACTCGATGCCGTCGAAGCCGACGTGGCAGGCCACATTGTATCGGCGTCCCTGGTGCTCGATCGTGGTGAGGTAGACCTGGACGGCGTCGTCGTGGTGGGGCATGCGCGGGCTCGTGGGCTAGCCGCCGGTGGTGGCGAGGAAGCGCTCGACGGCGGCGAAGAGGGCTTCCGGCTGCTCGACGTACGGCACGTGGCCGCAGTGATCGAGGATGATCAGGTCTGCGCTGAGGGCGCGTGCGACTCCTTCGGATGAGGCGAGTGGAATCGGGTCCTGCCGGCCGTGGATGACGATGGCCGGACAGCGGATCGAATCGAGCAACCCCGGCTGCAGCAGGTCGAAATCGCCGAGGCTGTCCCACACCGACTGCTGCACCCGCCCGGTGACTCGGAACGGGGTGAGGTCGCGCGCGGCGCGCGGATCGGCGAAGTAGCCGGCCACGCTCAGCTCGAAGGCGCGATGGCGATACGCCTCCGGATCCTGCTCCCGCAATCCCGACGCAGCCAGATCCGCGCGGAGCTCCTGCACGTCCGCGCTGGCCTGAAGCCGGGCGAACTCCTGCTCGAACTCCGCCCGATATTGGCGCGTGACGGGCGCCGGGTCAATCAGCACCATCCGCCTGGGTGCCGGCGCGACCCGCCCGCCCGCCGCCTCCATCGCGTACAGCAGCGCCAGCAGTCCACCCCATGAATACCCCACGAGCGTCGGAGATTCCACGCCCAGCTCCGCGGCCACCCGCGCGAGATCCTCGACCTGGCTGCGCCACGTCACCGGCGAGCGATCGTCGTCGCTCCTCGACTGGCCGCCGCCGCGCTGGTCGTACAGCAGCAGGTCGTGGTCGGCGCCGAGCCGCAGCATCTGCGGGAGGAGATAGCGATGGTCGGCGCCCGGGCCGCCGTGCAGCAGCACCAGCGTGGGGGCGCCGGCGCGGCCGTGGCGCACCCAGTACAGCGGGACCGGTGTGGTGCGCGTGTATCCCGACTCGCGCGGCGGGGGGATGGGGGGCATGGCGGAAAGCTATCGTCGGCCCGAGCGCGGAAGAACGAGGGAAAAAGCAGAGCGGGCCAGCAGATGCTGGCCCGCTCCGTGGTACGGTGAAGCGAGTGACTTACTTACAAGCCGGCTCGCCCTCGCCCGCCGCCGGCACCGTCGCATTCCCGGTGTTGACCGCCACCTCGCAGGTGACGAGCGGGTTCGTGAGCTGCGAGTGCGTCA
>CAMLIT010000070.1 GCA_946480295.1 uncultured Gemmatimonadota bacterium | reverse complement strand
CCCTCGTCCCTCGTCCCTCGTCCCTCGTCCCTCGTCCCTCGTCCCTCGTCCCTCGGAAACCACACGGGCCGCGTGGCATCGCCACGCGGCCCGTGCGCTCGTCCCGTCCGGATCCCGCGCCCCTTACAATCCCGACAGCAGGTTGTCGTTGTTCGGGGTCGCGGCGATGCGCTTGATCAGCCACTCCATCGCCGACTGCGGCGGCATCTGGCTCAGCCCCCGCCGGAGCGTGTACACGCCGTCGAGCTGGTCGGGGCGGAAGAGCTTCTCCTCGCGGCGGGTGCCGCTCGCCCCGATGTCGATCGCCGGGTAGATGCGCTTCTCGGCCAGGCTGCGATCCAGCTTGATCTCGCAGTTGCCCGTGCCCTTGAACTCCTCGAAGATCACGTCGTCCATGCGCGACCCCGTCTCGACCAGCGCCGTGGCGATGATCGTGAGCGAGCCGCCGCCGGCGGTGTCCGGGATGTTGCGCGCCGACCCGAAGAACGCCTTCGGCTTGGCCATGGCGGAGGCATCGAGGCCGCCGCTGAGGGTGCGCCCCGTGCCGCGTTCCACGGTGTTGTGGGCGCGCGCCATGCGCGTGAGGGAGTCGAGGACGATCACCACGTCGCGCCCCGTCTCGACGAGCCGGCGGGCGCGCTCGAGCACCATCTCCGTGACCTCGACGTGCCGGTTCGCCGGCTGGTCGAAGCTGGACGCGATCACCTCGCCCACGCCCCACGAGATCGCCTCGCTCACCTCTTCCGGGCGCTCGTCGACGAGCAGGATGATGAGCGCCGCGTTCGGATGGTTGATCGCGATCCCCTCGGTGATGGCGTGCAGGAGGGTCGTCTTGCCGGCGCGGGCCGGCGCGACGATGAGCGCGCGCTGGCCGTAGCCGATGGGGGCGATGAGATCGATCGCGCGGCGAATCAGCTCGTTGCCCCCCTTCGCCGGCCGGCCCGTCTCGAGGAACAGCTTGCGCTCCGGGTACGACGCGATGAGGGAGTTGAACTCCGGCCGGCGCGCGGCGTCGGCCGCGTCGGCGTCGTTGATCGAGCGGATCTCCATGACCGTGGTGCGGCCACGCTGATCGCGCCCCACCACCGCGTCCACCAGGTCGCTCTTGCGCAGCGCGTACTGCCGCACGACCTGCGGCGGCACCCACGCGTCGCCCGGCTCGGCGAGGTAGCTGCTCGTCGAGCGACGGATGAAGCCCCCGTCGCGCGACGGGTCGAACCAGCCGCGCGTCTCGCCGGTGGCGACGAGCACCGCCTGCTGCGGCTGCGCCTGCGGCCGCTCCTCGCGCCGCGCCTGGCCACGACCGCGATTGCGGCGATGCCGCCGGCCGTTGCGGCCGTCACGTCCGTCACGTCCGTCACGCGGCTCGCGGCCCTCGCGCTCGCGCTGGTACCCTCCCTCGGAACGGCCACCGGGCTCTCGCGGCGCGGGGGCGCTCGAGGCGGGGAATCCGTTCTCGCCGGGGGTGTACGCGGGCGCATCGCCCGTGCTCTCGGCCCGATCGCCGGTGTCCGCCGGCGGCGCCTCGGCGGGCGCCGCGCTGGCTTCCTCCCGATACGGATTGGCCTCGCCGGCAGCCTCGGGGGCCGCGTTCCGGTTGAACCGGCGCGGTCCGCGGCCCCGACGGGCCGGGCGGCGGCGTTCGCTCACGTCGCCCGACTGATCGGTAGCGGGAGTTTCCGCCTGATCACGCACGTCCGGCGCGGCGGAAGGGAGTTCGTCAGATGCTTTTTTTTCCATGAATGGCGCGACATCACGCACCGCGTTCGACCGGATCACCATTGCCCGGATACAACACGCTGGTGCAACGCGATGTGACGGGAAGAAAACGTCGCGACGCTTGCTGACAGTGTCTGTTACCGCTCGGGGCGCGGACTCCTCACGCGGTTCCGGCGATGAGGATGCTGCGGCGTGGCTCCGCAAATGGCCACGGTTCGCTCGACCGAGGGAACCAACCGCCACGCGTACGAATGTGCGGTCGGGCTGACGACGTCGCGGTCGTGCTGGCGGACGGTACGAGTATCGCCACTTCCCCAGCCCGGCGCAACCCTGAATATCGTCGCCCGGTCGTCACCACTTTGCCTGCCCGCCCGGTGCGTCGATCCCCGGGGTTGCGAAGTTCGTGCCGGGCCACGCGGCAGCCCGGCATCGAGCGGCTACGATCGCGTTCGAGCCGCGATCCGTCGGTGATGCCCATTACTACCCGCCGACCGCCCCGGATGATCCCTCGCATCCTGCACCCGTTCGGCTCCCGCGAGTAAGTTCCGGGTCATGATTGCGCCCCCTGCCTCGCCATCCGGTTCCCGCCTCCAGGCGGCGCTCGCCGCCGCCGTCGAGGAATACCGGGATCATGAGAACGTCGGAGTCCTGTTCGACCGCGTGCGCGAGCTCGCCGCCACCGCCGACGTGAACGAGTTGATCGCCGCCGCCGCGCCGTATCGCGACCTGCACGAGGTCACCATCCCCGTCTACGAGCACGTCACGGCGGTGCGCCCGGACGACGCGCAGGCGATCGTCGTGCTGGCGAACTCGTACTGGCTCACCGGCCGCGGGCCCGAGGTCGTCGGCGAGCTGGCCACGCGCGCCATCGCCTGCGACGCGAACAACCGCGGGGCCTGGCACCTCTGGGCGCTCGCCGAATCGCATCCGCGCGCGCGACTCGCGCGCTGGCGCCAGGTCGTCCAGCGCTTCCCGACCGACCAGCTCGCGCGCGCGGCCATGGCCGACAACGCGGCGAGCCTCGCCGGCGCCGAGTTCGATCACGAGGCGCTGGCGCTCGCGATCCGCACGTACGAGGGGCTGCTCGCCGAGGCGACGCACCCGGCGCAGCGCTCGGCGCTCGAGGCGACCCTCGCCGCCCTGCGGAGCTGGAAGCTGTGAGCGATCACGAGCACGGCAACGCGCTGGCCGAGTTCCGCGCCTACCGCGAGCGGATGAACGCGGAGATCCTCGGCGAGAAGAATCTCGTCGTCAATCGCTTCTTCGCGCTCGACGGCCAGACGTACGAGGCGGGCGCGCTCGACGTGAAGACGAAGGAGTTGATGGGGCTCGTCGCGTCGCTCGTGCTGCGCTGCGACGACTGCGTGACCTACCACCTGGTGCGCTGCGCCGAGGAAGGGGCGACACGCGCCGAGATCTTCGAGACCTGCTCGATCGGCCTCGTGGTGGGCGGCTCGATCGTGATCCCGCACCTGCGGCGGGCGGTGGATCGCTGGACGGAGCTGGAGCGCGCCCGCTGATGGCGCGCTGACGAATCGTGGAGTGGCGCCGCGGGATCAGGCCGTGGCGTCGTGCACCTGCGGGGCGAGGGCGGCGACGGCGTCGAGCATGTCCCGGAGATCGAACGGCTTCCGCAGGAAGTTGCACTTGCAGGCGGCGATCAGGTTGTGCCCCTTGTCCGTGATGTCGCCGGTCATGAACAGCGTCTGGGCGCGCAGGTGCGGCTGCATGGCGGCGGCGAGCTCGTAGACGACGTCACCGCGCGTGTCCGGGATGCGCAGGTCGATGAGCAGCACGTCCACCTGCTGCGAGCGCAGGACGCCGAGCGCCGCCTCGCCGGAGAGCGCGTACTCCGCCTCGTAGCCCGCGCGGGAGAGCGCGATCGTCAGCGCCTTGCAGATTGACGGCTCGTCATCGACGACGAGCACCCGTACCTGATTCCTGAACAGCATCTCAGCCTCGTCGTAGTCGCCGCGGCGGAGTGCCGTGGCGGTCTATCCCACCTCTGCCTTCCCGCGTCGCAGCTCCCTGGCGAGCAGCGACACGAATTCCTGCGTGTCGATTCCCCGGCGAACGCGCCGCGGCGTCATTCCCGTCACCTCCCGCATCTGCTGCGAGAGCTGCCACGGGGAGTGATAGCCCGCCTTGATCGCGATCTCCTTGATCGACCGCCCCGGATCCTGGAGGTAGGCGTAGGCGCGCAGCAGGCGCGCACACACCACCAGCATCCGCGGCGAGTAGAGCCCCGCCGGCTGCAGGTTCCGGTAGAGCGTCCGGCTGTTCATGCCGGCCGCGGCCGCCAGGTCCTGCGCGCTTCTGAACTCGCCGGGCGAGCGGAAGAGCTGCTCCACCGCCCGGCAGACCACCACCGGCAGGGCCGCGAGCGGCCCTGCCAGCTCCTGCAGCATCAACTCGGCGAGCGAGTGCGCGGGCACGCGCTCGAGCAGCTCGCGGAAGCGCCGTGGCTCGTCGTCGAAGCGGTTGAGCACCACGTGCTCCACGCCACGCCGGGCGAGCTGCACCACCACCTTGAGGGTGGCCGGAGAGAGGACGGTGTAGACCACCACCGGGAGCGACGGGAACTGCTCGACGATGCGCAGCAGTGCCACCGCGTCCGCCCCGCCGTCGGCCGCGGGGTCCGCGACCAGCAGGTCGAACACGCGCTCCTGGACGATCCGCTGGAGATCGGCCCAGCTCTCCGCGGCGCGGAGCGAATGCTCCTGGCCGAGGACGATGCGTATGTGGGCGAGAAGCTGGCGAGGGAGGTAGGCGACGACTTCCAAGCGCAGGGGAGTCAGGTGTCACAAAGGCGCGTATTTCTGTCTCAAAATGCGAGTTTACGCTCCTGACCGCGACCCTACGTTCGGTGGCAGTTGTTTCCCGCCAAGAAAACACCTGCCAGCTCGGAGATCGCGCCATGACCCGCCGTCATCTCACCGTTGTTGTCCTTGCCGTTGCCTCCATGGTATTGGCCGCTTGCAGCCAGACGACCGCGCCGCGGCGGAGTGGTGATACGACCGGTACGACGACGTGCCTCAGCGGCTTCCAGCTCGGCAGCAGCAACACCTGCACGCAGTAGGAGCGCTTCAGCATTCCCGGGCGGGGAGGTCGCGCGGCGTCACCCGCGGTCCTCTCCGCCCGCCTCCTGCCATCAGCCTGCCGGGACGGCCTCCTCTCGCATCCGCCGGAGCGTCGAGGCGATCCCACTGAGCTCGTCCGAGACGACGACCGACAGCTTCGGCCAGAGGGGCGTGCTCCGCTCGAGGGCGGCCAGCTGCTCCTCAGCCTCGAAGATGATCTGCCCGAATCCGTGCTGCTCCGCCATCGCGCGCGCACGCGCGAGGTGGGCGCGGGCATCGTCGGCGGCCCCGATTCGCCGGTAGCCCTGACCCGCGGTGAGTTCGAAGCTCGCGACAAAGTACGGGGGCATGTTCGCGGCAGCCAGCTCGCGGCGGTAGTGCTCGAAGGTCGGCTGCGCCCCCTCGCGCGCGGCGATGTCCATCAGGTTGAGCGTCGACGCCCAGCGCACGAACTGCTCCTGCGCCGTGGCGGCGAGGACGAGGTACGCATCGCGCGCCGCGGTGAGCACGCCCAGCTCGACGAACGAGCCGGCGATGTCGGCGAGGATACGATCGCGCTCCCGCGCGCTCACCGAGCACTCGAGGGCGTCGTAGGCGAGGCGGATGGCGAGATCGAACTGGCCGCGATGGTGGGCGACGGTGGACCGATCGTGCAGGGCGCGCGAGCGCACCTCGCGCAGCTCGGGCGCCGACGCCCGCGCGATGGTCTCGTCGAGGATCTCCTCCGCGCGGGGGAGATTGCCGCGGCGCACGGCGATCTGCGCGTCGCCGATGCGAGCGCGCAGGACGCCCATGATGTCGCCGACGGCGTTCGCCACCTGGGCCGCGGTCTCGTACGCCTGCGCGGCGCCGTGCACGTCGTCGGTGGTGCGACGGCAGGAGCCCAGCCGCAGGTGCGCCATGATCGCCACGTCCGCGTCCTCGATCGGGTGCGTGTAGGCGATGATCGTCTGGTACACGTCGGCGGCGAGCGACATCTGCGCCTCGTACTCCAGCGCCTGGCCGTACGCCATCAGCCGCGGCGCCACGCTCTGCAGGTTCGAGGCGGGGCTCGCCTCGAGCGCATCCACGATGCTGTTCAGGATCGCACGCACCGGCGTGCGCTCCGTGACTTCCTCGATCGCCGAACGCACCGCCCGCAGCCCCCACGCGTCCGCGGTCACCACGCGCGGACCGTCCTCCACCCACGCATCCACGAGTCGCAGCACCACGAGTCCCGCCGAGATGCTGCGCCACGCCGCGTCGGATTCCTCGCGGAGCGCGAGCTCCTCGAAGAACGCGAGATGCTTCAGCGCTCCTTCCGAATTGAACACTCCCCGCCTCCTCGCGTCGGACATGATGACACTGCGCGCGAATGATTGGTGGTGCGTGATGCGCCAGCAAGTGCGCATTCGTGACACGAACGCCAGTGCTTCGTGACGTTATCCACAGACGTTCGTGAGCTGTGTCACGAAAACGAGCTCGACTGTCGAGAAAGTGGTCGCTTCATGAGAGTTGCGCGATCCGCGACGCGGCGCGCGGATGCACGAACGGCCGGGCGCGCGCGCCCGGCCGTTCGTCGCTGCCAAACGAGTCGCGCTACTGCACGAAGCGCGTCTTCGATCGATCGAGCCCCGCGATCGTCTTCTCCAGGTCCTGGTTGACGACGATGACGCGCGGCAGGTGGTGTGGGTCGAACTGCGGATCGTACGGGCTCCGCGCCGGCCCGCCGCTCACCTCGAGCACCGCGTCGAAATGGTAGCTCCAGGTCTTCCCGGACTTCGGATCCGTCCACGAGCCCTGCCACGCGAGCGCATGGTTCTTCGGCCAGAGGCCCTGCGGCAGCGCCATCGTCGTGACCTTGTACCCCGGGACGGCCGAATCGATGCCGGCCAGGTTCCGCGCGATCTGCTCCTGCACGAACGCGTCGGGGTACCTGTTGAGCTGCGCGTGCCAGAGCGTGTGGTCGCACAGCTCGAATCCGTTGTCGGCGAGCCACTTCACCTTCGGGAAGCGCCACGCCTTCTGCTGACCCGCGAACTTCGGGTTGTCGCCGAAGAAGTTGTGCCCAGCCGCGCCCCCGTTGAGCATGCAGAAGGTCGCGCGGTTCTTCCAATCGGGATGCTTCGCGTGGAAGTCCTCCCAGATCCCGACGACGCTGTTCGGGTCGATCGTGAGCTTCCCGTTCTGCTCGATGTACGAGAACTGCGACGGGTTGGCGTCGTCGAAGGAGAACACCACCGGAGACATCCCCGCGGGCACCTCGCTGAAGTCCTTCGCCACGAGCTGCCGGACGGTGATCGGCCGGTAGCCATCGGCGTAGAGCGACTGGAGGATCTGGCGGAAGTGGTCGCGCTTGATCGTCCACGCGGCCTCGTAGTCGCCGATCTGATGGATCTCGAGGATGGGGATTCGCCCGAGGTGGTTGGACGGGAGGGTGCCGGCGGTGCCGGACGATGCCGACGGGGCGGCGTCCATGGCGCCGGCCGCCGAATCGCGCGACGTGCCGGACGAGGTGGCGGACGCGGCCGGCTTGCCGCTGACCGCGCGCTCGCCGCACGCGGCGAGCGCGGCGAGGAGCACCAGGGCGGTACGGGTTCTGAACGACATGACTCCAGAAAGTGGCGGCTGACGGCCGCGCACGATGGCGCGGCCGAGCCCGTAGTCTAGCGCGACGGCCGGAAACCTGCGACAGCCAGGAGCGTACCAACTGAGAGAGTCCGCTTCCCGAGCCCAGCGTGTCCGCCTCTTCCTTCATACGCACTCCTCTCGCCAGGATCGGTGACTGGCTCACCGAGCCGCCCAGCGTGCCGCCGTCGGTCTGGATGCGCCGGCGCTGGAAGTCGCTGACCGCGCTGTTCGCGTTGGCGGCGGCCGTGGTCGTCTTCGATTCCTGGCTCTTCACCTGTGGATTCCAGGGCTGCCCCTCGGCCGCCCAGATCCGCGCCTTCCACCCGAGCGAGGGGGGGAGCGTGCTGGACCGCAGCGGCCGGCTCATCGGCCACCTGGAGGTGGTGCGGCGCATCAACGTGCCCCTCGCCGAGGTCCCGAAGCACGTGCAGGAGGCGTTCATCGCCACCGAGGACCGGCGGTTCTACGAGCACAACGGCCTCGATTGGCGCGGTTTCTTCCGTGCCGCCGTCCGCGACGTGGCCGCCCTCGGCCCGCGCCAGGGCTTCAGCACGATCACCATGCAGGTGGCCCGCAACATCTTCCTCGAGAACCGCTACAGCGGCCGGTCCCTGCGCCGGAAGCTCATCGAGCTGCGCCTCACGCGCCTGCTCGAGCGCGACCTGCCGAAGGACCAGATCCTCGAGCACTACCTGAACGTCATCTATCTCGGGAGCGGGGTGGATGGCGTCGAGGCGGCGAGCCGCGACCTGTTCGGGAAGAGCGTGAGCCACCTCGACCTCGCCGAGGGGGCGATGCTCGCCGCGCTGCCGAAAGCGCCGTCGTCGTACACGCCGCGACGGAACCCGCAGGCGGCGATCAAGCGGCGGAACCTGGTCCTCGGCCTCATGGAGGAGCAGGGCTACATCACGCCGACGCAGGAGGCAGCGGCCCAGGCGGAGCCGCTGCACCTCGCGAAGAACGAGTGGCACCCCTCGGCGGTCGACGAGCCGTCGGCGCTCGACGCCGTCCGGGCGATCGTCGATTCCGTGCTGCCGGATGCCCTGAAGGAGGGCGACGTCACGGTCAACACGACCATCGACCTCCGGCTCCAGCGCGCGGCCGACCGCGTCATCGCGAAGCACGCGGTCGAGATCACGCGCGAGACGCAGGCGGCGTTCGGCCACGTCTCCGAGGTGGCGCAGGGCGCGTACGTCGCCATGAACCCGAGCTCGGGGGACATCCTCGCGCTCGTGCCCGGCCGGCGGACCGACCAGCGCGGCGGCTTCGATCGCGCCTTCGACGCGAAACGGCAGCCCGGGTCGGCGTTCAAGCCGTTCGTCTACGAGACCGCCCTCGCGGCCGGGCTCTCGCCGGCCACGATGGTCGACGACGACCCGGTGGAGGTCGTGATGGGCCGGCAGGTCTGGCGGCCGGCCGACTACAACAACGAGTACGAGGGGCGCGTGACCCTCCGGCGCGCGCTGACGGTGAGCGCCAACGCGGCCACGGTGCGCGTGAGCCGCACCGTCGGCGAGCGCAACATCGTCGCGGTCGCGCACCGCAACGGCATCCAGAGTCAGCTGCCGCCCGTGCCATCGGTCGCCCTCGGGGCGGTCGAGGTCTCGCCGGTGGAGCTGGTGACCGCGTACGCCCCCTTCGACAACGGCGGCTACCGCGTGAATCCGCGACTCGTCACGTCGATCGTCGCGCCCGACGGCACGGTGCTCTGGGCCGCCGACAGCCTCAGGGTCCCGGTGATGGATCCGCGTGACGCGTACGAGCTCACGTCCATGATGCGCTCCGTGGTCGACTACGGCACGGGGCGCACGATTCGCGACATGGGGCTCACGGGACCGATCGCCGGCAAGACGGGGACGACGAACAACGGCGAGGACGTCTGGTTCATCGGCTACACGCCGACGCTGCTCGCCGGCGTGTGGTTCGGCTACGACAAGCCGCGCCCGATCGCGCAGAACGCCACGGGCGGCCGCCTCGCCGCGCCGGCGTGGGCGGAGATCTACCAGGCGGGCTGGCGCGAGCCGCGCGGCTCGAACTGGACGGTGCCCGAGGGGATGGTGCCGAGCGTGATCGATCCGGAGACGGGGATGCTCGCGACCGAGTACTGCCCGACGCGCGTGACGGAGTACTTCAAGCCGGGGAGCCAGCCGACCGAGTACTGCAACGTCCACACGGCTCCGTCGCAGCCGTCCACCGACGACGGCGTGTTCACCACCGTGCCGGGCGCGGTGCAGCAGATCGGGAAGGGGATCGGGGGGATCCTGAGGAGGATATTCCGGTTCTGACGGCGGTGCGCTGACATCCGCGCTCGGCTATCCGCTCTCCGCCATCCGCCCGCGGCAAGCGGAAAGCGGAAAGCGGAAAGCGGAAAGCGGAAGCCGAGAGGGGTCAGAGCACCCCCACCCACCTGCTCCTGTCCACCGGGAACTCCGGGAACACCGCATCCAGCTTCGCGGCCCCGAGGTGCTTCGCCACGACTTCCGAGAACACCGACCGGAAGTCCGTGGTGAGCGCGAGGTCCCGGCCTTCGTTGAGCTGCTCCGGCTCCAGGCCGGGCCACCGCCCGTGCACCTTGTGCCCCTGGACGCCGCCGCCGATCACGAACAGCGCGCTCGCGTGGCCGTGGTCCGTGCCGCCGTTGCCGTTCTGGCGCGCCGTCCGCCCGAACTCCGACATCGTCATGATCACCACGTCGTTCATCCGGTCACCGAGATCGGTGGTGAGCGCGGCGAGCGAGCGGGCGAAGTCGTCGAGGCGGTTCGCGAGCTGCCCCGTCGCGCCCCCCTGGTTCACGTGGGTGTCCCAGCCGCCGACGTCCGCGAAGGCGATCTCCAGCCCGACGTCGGCCTTGATGAGCTGCGCGATCTGCCGCAGGTGATTGCCGAACGGCGAGCGCGGGTACTCGGCGCCGTGCTCGGGCTGGTACCGCTGCGGGTTCGCCGCGCGAAGGATCTTCATCGCCTCGAACATCTCACCCCCCGCGGCGTGCACGATGTCGGCGCTGCCGGTGCGGTAGAGCGCCTCGATCCGCTCCGCCTCCGTGCCGTCGGTGCGGATGGTGAACTCGTCGAGGCTGTTCATGGCGATCGACGGCGCCGGTCCCTCGAGGATGCGCGGTGTCTGCGGCGTCATCGACACGGCGCGGAAGGGTGACGGAGCATCCTGCGCGTCGCGAGCCGTACCCTGCTGACGCGCGCCGCCGCTCGCCTCCCGCCTCCCGCTGCTGCACTCCTCGCACGTCCCCCGCGTCGCCAGGTACCGATTCAGCCACCCCTCGCGCGTGCTCTTGTCGTCAGGCGTCCCGCTCTCCATGTAGTCCTGTGCGTCGAAGTGCGAGCGCGTGCTGCTCGGACTGCCGACGGCGTGCACGGGGGCGAGGAGCCCCTGGTCCCAGAGGGGCTTCATCGGCGCGAGCGCCGGGTGGAGGCCGAAGAAGCCATCGAGGTCCACCGCGGCGGCTGGACCCTGGCCCGCCGTCGGACGCGGGATCGCGATCGTCGGCCGCATCCGATAGTAGGCGGCCTCCCCATGCGGCACGACGACGTTGAGCGCATCGGCGGCGCCGCGCTGGAAGATGCAGATCAGCACCTTTCCCCGCTTGTTGCCGTGGGAGGCGGCGCCCTTCAGCAGCTCGCTCGCGTAGACGCTGCGGCGCAGGAAGGTGGGGGTCAGCCCCATCGTCATCATCGCGGCCGCGCCGGATTTCATGAACAGTCGGCGATTCATGTGCCTCTCCCTCGTTGTCAGCGGCGCTGGAATTCCGGGGCGCCGAGTGCCAGTCCGATCACCTGCGACAGCCCGGTGAGCTCGATCCTGCCCCGCAGGGCAGCCTGTCGTGCGGCGCCGCGCGCGCGCGGCGCCGCCGGTTCGTCCATCATGCCCGCCATGTCGCGATCCGCGTCGGCCGTCATGGCGGTGGAGTCCGGGGTCGCGCGCGACATCATCGGGTTGTCGCCCGAGAGCAGGATGCCGCGCGTCTCCGGCGAGGCCTCGCCGCCGAGGAGCGCCTTGATCACCCCGTCCACCTGCCCGGCGCGGTCGAGCCCGCGGAGCTGGTTCGTGTACGGCCAGTTCTGCGGCGTCACGCCGGGCACGCGTGCCGCGGCGACCATCAGGCCGAAGTTGATCCGCTGGAGGATCGCGCCGGTGTTCATCCAGGCGTCCCCGTGCTCTGGCCATCCTTCCGGCGTCTGATGGCCGAAGATCGGCTCGCCCAGGGCGGCGACGATCTGCGCGGTGCGCGGCGTCGTGTCGGGTGCGGCGTTCATCGCGCGCAGCGTGCTCACCACGAGCTCGAATGGCGTCTTCACCTTCGTGTGATACGCGGCGCGGCTGAAGAACTCGGGGCTGGTGACGATCGTCCGCACGACCTCGCGGATGTCCCCGCCCGTGCGCAGGTACGTCTGCGCGGCGCGCTCGACGAGCGCGGGCGGCGGCGAATCGCTGACGAAGCGCACCGCGAGCTTCTTCGCGATGAAGTGCGCCGTCGCCGGGCTGCTCGCCAGGATGTCCAGCACCTCCTCGCCGTCCTCGATCCCGCGCCCCGCCGGGAGCACGTGGCCGAGCACGACCTTCTGCCCGGCGTCGTGCATCGCCGGACGGAACACGAACTGGCCCGTCCTCAGGTCCACGCTCCACCCGGTGAGGGCACGCGCGACCTCGATCACGTCCTTCTGGGTGTAGCCGCCGTCCACGCCGAGCGTATGGAGCTCCATCAGCTCGCGGGCGTAGTTCTCGTTGAGCCCGCGCGGGCGACGCTGCTGCGCTACGGCCACGCGCTGCTGGACATCGCGGATGACCGCCTCGCGCTCGGCCGGCGTGCGCGCGGCGCGCCAGCGCTGGAGGACATCCGGCGGCAGCCTCCGCTCGACCCGCGGCGGCAGCTCGCCCGTCTCGAGGATCCTGGGCGGGATCTGCGGCCGACGCGCGAACGCCCCCCGCCTCGCGCCTCCCTCCGGCCGCGCGGCCAGCGTCGGATGCAGGCTGTCCGCCGCGCTCTGCCAGTTGTCCAGGAAGTAGAGCATCGCCGGGCTCTTCGCGACCGCCTCCAGCAGGTCGCGGAACTTTCCCAGGGCGTGCGGCCGGATGACGTCGCGGTCGTATTCGGTGAGGAAGACGCGCGTCGGTCCCTTCCCGGCGAAGACGCTGAAGTGGTTCTCCCAGAAGTCCACCATCACTTCCTGGAGCTGTCGCTCGCTCGTGACCGCGCGCGCCACTCTCGCCGACTGGAGCTGCGCGAACAGCTGCTGTGCGGCACGCAGCTTCGCGGCGGTCGCGGGGTCATCGCGCAGCTCCTGCCGGGCGTCCCGGCGCGCCGAGCTGTCACCCTGTGCGGCGAGGGCGCGCTGGCGCTCCCGGCGTGCGCGCTGGGCCTCGTCGTAGACCCTGACGATGTCCGCCGTCTGCCAGGCGAGCGTCGGGTATTTGGTCAGCAGCTCGTCGGTCGCATGATCGTCGATCCGCTCCGGCGCGAGCTGGAGCGCGATCCATCGGTCCACTCCCATGGCGCGCACCTGCTCGACATCGCCGGGGCGCGGCCCGAATGCCATTCGGTTGAGGACCTGCTGGATCTGCTGCTCCGGAAGGAGCTCCCGCGGCTCGGCGGGCGCGACGACGACCAGGGGTGGGAGCGCGGACCGCGGCGACTGATGCACGCAGGCACCGACGGCGAGCACCGCACCGAGGACGATCTGGAGCTTTCGCATCTGTGGCTCTCGGCGAGTCAGGGCTGCCCATGGGACGCGCGCGCTCCGCCCGCCGTTAAGACCGGCGGCCGGGCGGCCGCGTGATCCAGCTTACAGCGCGCGGCGCTCCGGTGCTCCGACCACCGCGGCGACGCTTGCGTCACTCGTGACCGCGCCCTACGTATGAGGACCGCGCCTCGGCGCGCGTCCCCCGGCTGGAGCGCATCATTACCCTCGACCTGCAGCAACGGCATTCCCCGCTCCCTCGGCCGCTCTCGCACGACGCATTCGTGCAGACGGCCGCCGAGGCGATCGCCGCGGCGACCCCGACGGCGACCGTTGCGTTGCTTGTCGCCGACGTCGACCACTACCAGCGGCTGTCGGACGCGCACGGCGAGGCGGTCGCGCGCCAGGTGCTCGACACGCTCTTCGAGCTGGTGCGGCGCAACCTGCGCCAGCGGGACCTCGTCGCCCGCCCTGGCGGCGACGAGTTGCTGATCCTGCTCGAGACCGCGCCCGGCGAGGCGCTCCTGCTGGCGAACCGGCTGTGCGCGGCGGTGCGTGGCCACGCCTTCGACGTCCCGCCCGACGCGGGGGAGCTGCGGGTGACGATCTCCGTCGGCGTGGCGTGCGCCCCCGAGCACGGTTCCACCTACGCCAGCCTGCACGCCGCCGCCGACGGCGCGCGCATCCGGCTCAAGTCCCAGGGGCGCGACGGCGCCGCCATGGCGCCGCTCGCGCATCACGAGCCGCTGCATCGGCCGCTGGACATCGAGCGTTTCGCCGGTCGCAAGGACGAGCTGCGGACGCTGCGCGGCTGGCTGGACGAGGCGGTTCGCGGCCGTCCTCACGTCGTCGCGACGCTCGGCGAGGCGGGCACCGGCACCGCGTTGCTCCTTCGCCAGCTCGAGCCGGACATCCGCTTCCGCGGCGGCGCCTTCGCCGAGGGGCGCGCCGCGCACGGCCCGATGTGCGCGCCCTACGGCGTGTGGGCCTCGGCGCTGGAGTCGCTTCGCCGCCTGCCCGACGCGCCGCAGCGGCCCTGGCGCGAGCTGCCGAAGCTCGTCCCCTCGCTGCGCGCGCACGCGCTCGAGGACGACGACCGCCCGGGGAGCAAGTACCTCCTGCACGAGGAGCTGGTGGAGCACCTGCGCCTCTCCACGCAGCAGCAGCCGCTGGTGCTCGTCCTGGACGAGATGCAGTGGGCGGACGAGGAGTCGTGGGACGCGCTCGACTACGTCCTCCAGCAGCTCGACGACGAGCGGCTGCTGCTCTGCCTGTCGATGCGCACCGAGCCCGCCTTCTCCGAGGCGGCCGAGCGCCGCCGCGCGCTCGCGGCGCACGACATCTTCCACGAGCTGCCGCTCTCGCACCTCACGCGCGAGGACGTGAAGCGGTGGCTCGAGGCGGCGTTCCATCATCAGGACATCGGCCGCGAGTTCCTCGCCTTCCTCTATCGGCACTCGGAGGGCAATCCGCTCTTCATCACCGAGCTGCTGCGCACCCTCGTCGAGGACGGCGCGCTCTGGCACAACGGGGAGCGCTGGGAGTGGAGCCCGGTGTCGGAGCTGCGGCTGCCGGCGACGCTCGACGCGCTCATCTCCAGGCGCCTGCACCGCTTCCCGACGAGCACCCTCGCCGTCCTCGGCACGGCGGCGATCATCGGGCACGAGTTCGACGTCGGCCTCGTCGTCGCCGCCGGCGCCGGGAGCGAGCGCGCGGTGCACCTGGCGCTCTCCGAGGCGCTGGCCGCGGGGATCATCCGGCGGACGTTCGACCGCGCGGGCG
Organism: uncultured Gemmatimonadota bacterium; assembly: GCA_946480295.1. The sequence continues at coordinate 8,161 of CAMLIT010000070.1, read as the reverse complement.
GCCGGTTCGCCTTCTCCCACGCCCTCGTCGCCGAGGCGCTCGTCGACATGATCGCCGCGGACCAGCTCCGGCAGGTGCACGGGCGAATCGCCGTCGCGCTGGAGCCGTTGGCGAGCGACCGCGTCACGGAGATCGCCTTCCATTACGATCAGGCGCAGAGCCCGGGCGCGGCGTACACCTGGGCCTTGCGGGCGGCGTCCACCGCCGAGCGGCTCAACGCCCACAGCTCGGCCGGAGAGTTCCTGCAGGCGGCGGCGCGCAACGCGACGACGCCGGGGGAGCTGGCCGAGGTGCGCGTCCGCCTGGCGAACCTGGCGGAGGCGGCGGGGCGCTACGACGAGGTGGAGGAGCTGTGCGACCTCGCCATCGAGTGGCTGGACGCGCAGGGGGAGAAGCGGCGCGCGCTGATGCTCCGGCGGATGCGCGAGCGGGCCCGGCGCGAGCTCGGGCAGCCCGCGCGGGTGACGCTCGAGGCACTGCTGGCGCTCGACGAGGAGGCGAAGGCCTCGGGGTTCGAGAGCGAGCGCGTCTCGATCATGATGATGCTGTCGCAGACGTACGGCCGCCTCGGGGAGCCGGCGGCGGAGGAGGAGATCGCGCAGGAGTGCGTGCAGATGGCCGAGGCGCTGGGCGACCAGAGCCTGCTCGCCGAGGCCGTGCAGCGCCTGGCGCGGGCCGTCCAGTCGAACCCCTCCGGCCAGAACCCGGTCGAGCGGGCGCGCACGCTGCACCGGCGCGCCCTCGACCTGTTCCGGGCGACGGGTGACATCCGGGGCCAGGCGAGCGCGCTGAACAACCTCGGCATCGTCGCGGGTCAGGAGAGCCGATGGGACGAGGCGCGGGACGCGCTGACGCACTCGATCGCGCTCTCGCGCTCCGTCGGCGCGCCCGACCTCTGGGCCTCCGCCGACTGCAACCTCGGCCTCATGAACCAGATGACCGGGGAATACGACCGGGCGCGCGAGCTGTTCGGCGAAGCGCTCGCGCTGTTCGCGGCCAACAAGAACACCCACGGCCAGCTCGTCTCGCTGTACAACCTGGCCCACGTGGAGCGGGACAGCGAAGGCTATGCGGCGGCGGCGGAGCTGTACGAGGCGACGATGTCGCTCGCCCGGCGCATCGGCTCGAACGAGGTGGAGATCGGGGCGGCGGCGGCGGCGGGCCTGTGCTACCTCGAGCTGGATCGGATCGAGACGGCGCGGGCATTCGCCGAGGACGTGGAGACGGCGATGCGGAGCCGGTCGGGGTGGTTCCAGGGGCGGGAGCTGGTGGAGGCGCTACGGGTGCGGCTGGCGGTGCACGACGGCGACCTGGCGGGGGCGGTCAACGCGTTCAAGCGGGCCATGCCCCTCGCCGACGAGGCCGACCTGTATACGGCCGCCTGGCTGACGGCGGCCTGCGCACCAAGTCTTTTCGATCACGAGCCGACACTGGTGAAGGAGTGGATCCGTCGCTACGCGGACCGTGTGGAGTCGCTCGGCTATGCGCAGATGTCCAAGCGCTACTTGGAGTTACTGGCCCGGTGACCCACCTCACGGCATAGCGACGCCGTCTGGCGGATAGTTCTCGCGCACAGTACTATGCAGGACGGCTTCGGCACTCTCGGGAGTGCCAGGGACTCTGCTCGCGTCCACGCATTGCAGGTCCTTCCCCTTTTCAACGGGTCCGACGACGACTATGCGGCGAAATATTTCACTGCTCATAGCGGGAGCCACCGCCCTTCTCGCGGCCACGGCGTGTTCCGACGTCGGCACCGCGCCGAGGAGCGTTGCGCGCCAGGCCGCGTCGGTGGCGTCGTTCGATGCCTCGCGGTCCGGCCACGCCGGAAGCGTGGCGATCACGCGGTTCACGATCCACAAGAAGGGCGGCGTCGTTCCCATCATGATGCCGGGCAGCGACGAGCCCCTCTTCACGCTCAGCTTCCCCGCCAACGCGGTCTGCGATCCGACGGACGGCTACGGCGACTTCGACGCGCCGTGCTCCCCGGTCGGTCACAGCGTGCACGTGACGGCGACGGTGCACTACGTCCATGGCAGCCCCGGGGTGGACTTCTCCCCCGAGCTGCGCTTCGATCCGTCGAAGGTCGTGACGATCAGCACCACACGTGATCGTGACGCGGTGTTCGCGATGGCCAGCTCGCCGACGCCGAACTGGAACGCGTTCGCGATCCTCTACACGCCGGACAGCTTCCAGTCGCTCGTCGCCGATGCGCAGGTCGATCCGGACATGGTCACGCACATCAGCGCGAGCACCGGCCTGGTGTGGCGGCGGATCAAGCACTTCAGCGGTTACTGGGTCGGCACCGGGTACGTGAGCTGCGACTCCGTCACGTCGAATCCGTCGTGCACGGAGCAGGCGATCACCTCGCTCCAGCCCTGAACTGACCGAGCATGACGAAGAGAGCCCCGCGCCACGGCGCGGGGCTCTTTTTCTTGCCGACGTCGGTGCGGCCCGCTGCCGGCTATTCCGTCCGCCCGCGCGCCGGCCGCAGGATGTACCCGACGCCGCGCACGGTGTGGAGCATGCCGGGTTCGCCCGCCGCGGTGAGCTTGCGGCGGAGGTACGCGACATAGACGTCGACGACGTTGGTCTCGTCGGGATCGACGCTGCTGTCGCGCCACACCTGCTCGGCGATCGCGGCGCGGGTGATCGTCTGCCCGGCGTTGCGCATCAGGTACTCGAGGAGCGCGAACTCGCGGGCGGTGAGGGGGACGGGGCGGCCGCCGCGCGTCACCTCGCGGGCGATGGGGTCGAGCGTCAGGTCGCCCACGCGGAGGACGGCGCCGCGGCGTCGGAGGGAGGAGCGGCGGAGGAGCGCGCGGACACGCGCGACCAGCTCGTCGGGATCGAAGGGCTTCGCGAGATAGTCGTCGGCACCGGCATCGAGGCCGTTGACGCGATCGGCGACGCTGCCGCGCGCCGTCAGCATGAGCACCGGCGCCGTACCGCCGCGCCGTCGCAGCTCCTGCGTCACCTCCAGGCCGTCGCGGCCGGGCAGCCCGATGTCGAGGACCACCAGGTCGGGGGCGTCCCGCACCGCCTGGGCCAGCCCCGTCTCGCCATCGACGGCCGCGTGCACCTCGTATCCCTGCTCGCCGAGCACCCGCTCGAGGAGGGACACGAGCTCCGGGTTGTCCTCGACGACGAGGATCCTGGCTGCTGCCACCAGTGCGTGCATCATGTCGAATGATATGCCGGGGTCGTTTGGCGGCAAGATCTGCCGGGTGCCGGCCCTCGCCGCGTCGCGGCGTGGCGCATGTTCGGGCGGCCCCTTGAGCGCGCTGGTGCGCGGCATTTGCTTTGTGCGGTGCGACGGCTCCGGATGGCTCACGGCATCGCGACCGGGCTGGTGGCTGCAGCGGCGACCGGCGGCGCGCTCGTCGGCATCGGCCTTCGCTTCGGCACCCCCGCTCGCCTCTTCAACGCGCTCGCCGCGTACCTGCTCGGCCCGGGCGTGCAGGCACTGTGGCGGTTCTCCATCGTCACCGTGGCCGGGGTGCTCGTGCACCTCGTGGTGTCGATCGTGTGCGGACTCGCGTTCGTCGCGCTCGTCGACCGCAGCGGCGGCGGCGAGATCGGCTGGGCGATCCTCGTCGCCGTCGTCGCGTTCCTGCTCTCGTGGCTCGTCGCGGCGCTGTTCGGCCTGGGGCTCGCGACGCTCCTCGCGTTCGGCGATCGCCTCGTGCTCGCGGTGGTCCTCGCCGTCGCGTTGCCGCTCGGCATGCGCCTTGCCTTTTCGATCGTGCGACGAGACTGAATCGTCAGCTGTCGCGTTTTCGTACGCCGTGCGCGGGAACGCGATGTGACGTTCACGTCCACGTGCGTGGTTTCACTGGAACATCGCGCGAGCCGCCGGGGTTGTGAGAAGCAATCGCCGAGTCTCCGTCACCGTCTGGGTCGAAACCCAGGTCGCGCGGTAGCCGTTGAGGAGTACGGAGCGATGCTTCATCCACAGGAGGGGGTTATGGACGTCCTCGTCATGCTCGAGGAGAACCCCGATCACTCGCCGGTGCTGGCGCACGTCAACTCCGTTCCAACGCCGCTCGTCTCCGCCGAGCGGCCATCGCGGGACATCGTGACGCTCTATGGCGCCCCGAGTCCGGAGTTGCTGGCGCTCGCACTCGCCGCGGCCGTCGAGAGTCATCGGACGGGCGAGTCCGGGTCGGTCATGGAAGCCATCCGCCACCTGGGCGTGTGGCCCGAGCGCGGCGCGATCGGTGATGCCGCGTGGCGGGACACGACCACCGGCCAGCTGGTCACGCGCGATCTGGAGATCCCGCTCGAGATCCTGCACGCGACGGCGGGTCGCCTGCTCAGCGAGTGCGGGCAGCTCATCCGCCGCCTCGTGGCCGGGCTGTCCATGCCGGATTGGCCGGAGGGCGCGCGCCGCGCGATCTCGGTGTCGCTCGGGCCGATCGTCGGCCTCACCGCGCCGGTGTTCGCGCCGCTGGAATCGGTGCTCGATCGGCTCCGCGAAGCCGACGGACTCGCCTTCGACTGTGAGGCGGACTGACACACCTGATCCGTCCGATCGAGGGGACAGAGGGCGCGGACACGATGTCCGCGCCCTCTGCATTTTTGTGATCCCGCCGGCGGGCACGACGCGTTGCCTCACGCCTGTGCCCGGTGGCCTCCCCTTGACGCCCCTCCCGCGGCGCGACAGGCTTTCGGGAACGCCGGAGGACATATGCCGAGACTGTCCACGCGTCCGTCGACCAGTCGCCCGCCGAGTGCCGAGCGAGAGTTCACGGACGAGATGGGGCGCCGCTGGAGCGCCTCGCACGCCGGCGCGGCGGTGATCTTCACGTGCATCACCGACCTCCGACAGCCGGACCGCGCCATCGCGGCCGATGCTGCCCAGCTGGACGATCTCGGCGATGAGACCCTGCGGGCGTGGCTGCGCGCCGCGCCGCGAATCGGCAGACTCACTTGAAGCCGTAGGAGTCCAAGCATGAGGGAGTATCTCGGGTCCGACATCCGCAACATCGCGGTGGTGGGTCACGGGGCGAGCGGGAAGACCAGTCTGGTCGACGCGCTCGCCTTCGTGTCAGGCAGCAGCAAGCGCCACGGCTCCGTGAAGGACGGCACGTCGCTGACGGATACGTCCGCGGAGGAGATCGAGCGCGGCTTCTCGATCAACCTCGGCGTCGCCTTCGCCGAGTGGATGGACACGAAGATCAACCTCATCGACTCGCCGGGGTTCCTCGACTTCCAGGGCGAGTCGGTGGCTGGCGTCGCCGCGGCGGATGGCACGCTCTGCGTGGTCAGCGCCACGGCGGGGGTCGAGGTGGGGACCGAGCGCATGTTCCGCGAGTCGGTCGCGCGCCGCGATCCGGTGCTGTTCGTCGTCTCGATGATGGACAAGGAGCACGCCGACTTCGATCGCATCTATCAGCAGATCAAGAACCGGCTGACTCCGAAGGTCATTCCCGTCGAGGTGCCGATCGGCGAGGGGCCCGAGTTCCACGGCGTGATCAACCTCTTCACGCGCAAGGCGCTCCTCTTCAAGAAGGGCCAGAAGGGCGGCGAGTACCAGGAGGTCGACATCCCCGCCGACGTGAAGCCGCAGTTCGACCGCTACTACCAGGAGCTGATCGAGGCGATCTCCTCGACCGACGACACCCTGCTCGAGCGGTACCTGGAGGGGGACGAGATCTCGCGCGACGAGGCGATCGTGGCGATGAAGGAGGCGATGAAGCGGATGGACCTCTTCCCGCTCTTCTGCGTCTCCAGCGAGCTGAATTACGGGGTGCAGGCGGTGCTCACGACGATCGTCGAGCTGATGCCGAGCGCGTACGAGATGGAGGAGGTCCACGCCTTCAAGGGGGCGGAAGGGGACCACACGACCGAGATCCACGCCCGCGACGACGCGCCCTTCTGCGCCCTCGTCTTCAAGACGATGTCGGAGCCGCACGTCGGCGACGTCACCTTCTTCCGCATCCTCAGCGGCACGGTCGCCAATGGCGACGAGGTGTTCAACGCGACGCGCGACACGGTCGAGAAGCTGAACCACGTCTCCGTGGCGCAGGGGAAGGAGCGGCTCGAGGCGGTCCGGCTGCACGCCGGCGACATCGGCTGCTGCGCCAAGCTGCGCAACACGCACACGAACGACACCCTCTCGACGCGCGACCATCCGGTCCGGCTGCCGCAGATCGAGTTCCCGGAGCCGCTGGTGGAGATGGCGGTGCACGCGGCGGCGCACGCCGACGAGGAGAAGCTCCAGGCGGGGCTGCACCGCCTGCACGAGGAGGACCCGAGCTTCCAGCTCCACTACAACCCGGAGACGCACGAGACGATCGTCGCCGGGCAGGGTGACCGGCACCTCGAGATCACCCTCGCCAAGCTGCGCCGGAAGTACAACGTGCAGGCGCAGCTCACGCGGCCGAAGATCGCCTATCGCGAGACCCTGAAGGGGCGCAGCGAGGGACAGGGGCGGCACAAGAAGCAGTCGGGGGGCCGGGGCCAGTTCGGCGACTGCTGGGTGCGGATCATGCCCAACCCGCGGGGCGCCGGCTACGAGTTCGTCGACCGCATCGTCGGCGGCGTCATCCCCCGCCAGTACATCCCCGCCGTGGACAAGGGGATCCAGGAGGCTTCGGTGCGCGGCGTGCTCGCCGGGTATCCGATGGTGGACTTCAAGGTGGAGCTGTACGACGGCTCCTTCCACACCGTGGACTCGAACGAGGCCTCCTTCCGGATGGCGGGCATCCTCGCCTTCAAGAACGTCGCCCCGAAGTGCAAGCCGGTGCTCCTCGAGCCGCTCGACGCCGTGGACATCCTCACGCCCGACGAGTACATGGGCGACGTGCTCGGCGACCTCTCCGCGCGGCGCGGGCAGATCCTCGGCACGGAGAGCGTGGACGGATACGGCACGCGCGTGCGGGCGATCGTACCCCAGTCGGAGCTGCACGGCTACGCGAGCACCCTGCAATCGATGACCCAGGGGCGGGCGACCTTCACGCGCCGCTTCAAGGGCTACGAGGAGATGCCGCACGAGGTGGCCCAGAAGGTGATCGACGACTTCGCGAAGGAGAAGCAGGAGGAAGCGGCGGCGCACTAGGGCGCCGCCGCCTCACCACCCCGCGGTCATCACGAGGTGCTCATGGTCCGACGTTCCGTCCTGCTGCTGGCGATGGCCGCGGTGCTCGCCGGTTGCGCGTCCGCCGGCGGCTCGCCGGGGCAGCAGGCGGGCGCGACGCGCACGCGCCACTCGCAGAACGTCATCACCGAGGAGGAGCTCTCGGGGGTCAACGAGGGGGACCTCTACAGCGCGATCCAGCGCCTGCGGCCGAACTTTCTCGTCACCCGCGGCCAGACGTCGCTCCTCAACGAGCCGGGCATCGTCGTCTACATGGACAACACCCGGCTGGGCGACCTGAGCACGCTGCGGCAGATCCAGGTCTCGGACGTGAAGCAGGTCCAGTACTTCAGCGCTTCCGAGGCGACGCAGCGCTACGGCACCGGGACCCCGAACGGCGCGATCCTCGTCATCCACAAGTGAGGCTCGTCCGGCCGGCTGCGGGAGACGACGAGAGGGGCGGCTCGACGAGCCGCCCCTCTCGTATTGCGCCGAGCGAGTGATGCTCAGGAGCCGGTCTTCCGGCGCTTCGTCGTCTTCTTCGCCGGCTTCCGCGCGCGGAGCGGCACCACGTCCGGCTGCTCCGCCGCGGCCTCGCCGCACGCCGCGACCGGGACGGCCTGCCGCGGCTGCTTGTACACGAACCGCTTGCCCTCGTAGTTGCGGAAGATCACCTCGTCGTCGGTGATCTCCTCCACGTACTCGGGGAGGAGCGGCACCTTGCCGCCGCCCCCGGGGGAGTCGATCACGAAGTGCGGGACGGCGAGCCCCGACGTCCAGCCGCGCAGCGCCTTCACGATCTCCAGCCCCTTCTCCACGGTCGTGCGGAAGTGCTCGCCCCCGGCGACCTGGTCGGCCATGTAGATGTAGTACGGCCGCACGCGCGCGGCGAGCAGCTTCTGCATCAGCTCCTTCATCACCGCCGGGTCGTCGTTCACGCCGCGCAGCAGCACCGTCTGGCAGCCCAGGGGCACGCCGGCGTCGGCGAGGCGGCCGAGCGCGGCCACGGTCGCGGGCGTCAGCTCGGCCGGGTGGTTGAAGTGCGTGTTCATGTACACCGGATGGTACTGCTTCACCATCTCG
>CAMLIT010000069.1 GCA_946480295.1 uncultured Gemmatimonadota bacterium | reverse complement strand
CACCGTCTTCGCGGGGAGCGACGCCGACCACCTCCAGGCCGCGCACTTCCAGTTCACCACGGCGGATGGGGCGGCGGCGCCGGAGCCGGATCGCTGCGTCGCGGACCCTGGCCCGGAGATCCGGAAATAAGTCAAACTGTCCGTTGACATATTGCCCCGGCGCGCCACATTTGGCGGGCACGCGGCGGCGGGTGCCGCAGGCGAGGACGACGCAGTTCTCACCATGGAGGCGCGATGTCTGGACCGAGCGAGGTGGGAGGACCGGATCTGTCGACGGGCGTCCCCGAGTCGGCGCTGGCCGAGGGGGAGATGCTCGAGGGGCAGGCGGGCGGGGAGTCCGTGCTCCTCGCGCGTTCGGCGGGCGAGCTGTTCGCGGTGGGGGCGCGCTGCCCGCACTACGGCGCGTCGCTCGTCGACGGGTTGCTCGTCGGCACGACGGTGCGGTGTCCCCTGCACCACGCGTGCTTCGACCTGCGCTCGGGCGACGCTCGCTGCGCGCCCGCCCTCGACGGGCTGCCGACGTACGAAGTGAATCGCGTCGGCGGCCGCGTGCGCGTGGGCGCGCGCCGCGCGAGCGCCGCCCCGCCGCGGCGTGAGGCGTCGCCGGCGGAGCCACGGTCGATCGTCATCATCGGCACCGGCGCCGCCGGCAACGCGGCGGCGGAGATGCTGCGCCGCCGCGGATACGCCGGGCGCCTGACGATGATCGGCGCGGAGCGCGAGATCCCGTACGACCGGCCGAACCTCTCGAAGGACTACCTCGCCGGGACGGCGCCCGAGGAGTGGATCCCGCTCCGCAGCGCCGCGTTCTACGCCGAGCGCGGCATCGACCTGATGCTCGGGGCGCGGGTGACGGCGATCGATGCGGCGGCGCGCGAGGTCCGCACGCTCCAGGGCAGCGTCGCCTACGACCGCCTGCTGCTTGCCACCGGCTCCGAGGTCGTGCGGCTGCCGCTCGTCACGACGAACCTGCCCAACGTCTTCTATCTGCGCACGCTCGCCGACAGCCGCGCGATCCGCGCGGCCGCGGAGCGGGCGCGGGGCGCCGTCGTCGTCGGATCGAGCTTCATCGCGCTGGAAGTCGCCGCGGCGCTGCGCGCCCGAGGCGTCGCGGTGGACGTCGTCGCGCCGAACCGCCGGCCGTTCGAGCGCGTGTTCGGGCCGACGCTCGGCGACGCTATCACGCGCCTCCACCAGGCGCACGGCGTCACCTTCCACTTCGGCGAGACGGTGCAGTTCGTCGAGCGCGACCGCGTGACGCTCGCCAGCGGCCGGCGGCTCGCGGCGGACATGGTCGTCGTCGGCATCGGCGTACGCCCCTCCATCGCGCTCGCGCAGTGGGCGAAGCTGGAGATCGACGACGGCGTGGTCGTCGACGAGTACCTGGAGTCCTCGCAGCCGGGGATCTTCGCCGCGGGCGACATCGCTCGCTACGTCGATCGCCGCACGGGCGACCGCATCCGGGTGGAGCACTGGACGACGGCGGAGCGGCAGGGACAGGCCGCCGCGCGCAACATGCTCGGCGAGCGCGTGCCATACGACGACGTGCCCTTCTTCTGGAGCCAGCACTACGATCTGGTCATCCGGTACGTCGGCCACCACGAGACCTGGGACCAGATCGTGGTGGACGGCGACGTGGACGCACGCGACTGTCGCGTCGAGTATCGCAGAGGCGGGATGCTGCTCGCCGTGGCGACGGTCGGCCGCGACCGGGAGAGCCTGCTCCACGAGGAAGCGATGCGGATGCAGGGGCGCGATCGATCACGGGAGCGCGTGCCAGCCGTCGTGGCGTAGCGAAGGGCGCGCGGGCGGCGCCGAGCCGGCGAGCACGCGCCGGCTCACGCGCCGCGCCGGCCGACCTCCCGACGCATCACACGCCGAACTGCCGGAAGTGATGTTCCACGTGCTTCGCCTGGAAGCGACTCCACGCGGGACCGCTCAGCCGCCCGAGCATCGGGTGCGGCAGCCAGTTGAAGTGCAGCGGCCTGGCGGCGAACTCCTCGACGAGCTCGTGAAAGCGCTGCCGCTGCTCGGCGAGATCGTATCGCTCGTGCGCCTGGATCTCGGGGAGCGCCTCGATCTTCCCCTTCGGCCACGGCATGTACAGGGCGACGGGGCGCATCACGACGGCGGGCATCGGCCCCTTGCGCGGCGCCGCTCGCACCTTGCCCAGCCCCAGCCCGAGCGACTGGTTGACGTGCCACAGCATCTGGTCGACGCTCATCGTCCCCCACTGGGGCACCGATGCCGCGCTGAGGCGGACGACGCGCGTGCGGATGGTGCCGCGGAAGTCGGGATCATGGACGGCGAGCATGCGACTCTCCAGTCGAGGCTCCGGCACTCTGGCATCCGGACCACGCCACCGCAACAGCGGCGACGAGCTGTGGTGCCGTAGAGCACGCTGGCACGCACCATGCAAATCAGACACGGTTCGCCCTCGCCCAGCCGGCACACGAGCGATCGCCCAGCATCTCCCGCATCTCGCCGCGGGCGCTGACTCGCAGCGCCCGCCCGCATCCTCTTTTGAGCCGAGCCAGGCCCATGACCCTGCCCGCCGACGCGACGGCCGCCATCACCACGAAAGCCCGCGACGTCGCGCAGTCGGTGACGTCCCCTCACGCGGAGGCGGACGATCGCGAGGCGCGATGGCCGGCGACGACGATGCGCGCGCTCGCCGACGCCGGGCTGATGGGGCTCACCGCGCCGCGCTCGGTCGGCGGGCTCGCGGCGGGGATGCGCGGCCTCGTCGCGGCGTCCGAGATCATCGCGCGCGAGAGCGCGTCGGCTGGGCTCTGCTTCGCGATGCACTGCGTCGGCACGGCCGTGATCGCGGCGAAGGCGACCGCCTGCCAGCGCGAACGCTACCTCGAGCCGATCGCCCGCGGACGACACGTCACCACGATCGCGCTGAGCGAGCCGGGGAGCGGTGCCTTCTTCTTCTATCCCGAGACGAGCGCCACGCGCACGCCGACCGGCTTCGAGGTCACGGGGACGAAGAGCTTCGTCACCAACGGCGGCCACGCCGACTCGTACGTGATCTCGACCGCGCCCCTCACCGGCGAGGGCGAGGAGGGGCAGTTCAACTGCGTGCTGGTGGACCACGATGCGCGGGGGCTCTCGTTCCTCGACGCGTGGACGGGCTTCGGCATGCGCTCCAACGACTCGCGCACGCTGCGCCTCGACCACGTCGCCGTTCGCGCCGACAACCTGCTCGGCGAAGTGGGCGACCAGCTCTGGTACGTGTTCGAGGTGGTCGCGCCGTACTTCCTGATCGCCATGGCGGGGACGTATCTCGGCGTCGCCCAGGCCGCGTTCGACGAGGCGCGCCTGCACGTGGGCACGCGGCGCTACGCGCATTCGGGGGAGTTGCTCGGTGCCGCGCCGGTGGTGTCGCATCGCCTGGGCGAGCTCTGGACGCAGCTCGAGTCGACGCGGCAGCTCATCTACGCGGCGGCGCAGAAGGGCGACGCCGGCGCGGCCGATGCGCTCCAGGCGATCCTCGCGTCGAAGACGGCGGCGGCGGAGACCGCGGTCGCGCTGGCGAACGAGGCGATGACGCTCTGCGGCGGCGCGGCGTATCGCGACAACAGCCGCCTCGCGCGCATCCTGCGCGACGCGCGCGCCAGCCACGTCATGGCGCCGACCACGGACATCCTGAAGACGTGGATCGGCCGGGTCCTCCTCAATCTCCCGCTGCTCTGACCGCCGTGACCGGCGTGCCCGCGCCCGAAGAGCTGCCGGCCGCGACGACGCTCCTCGTCCTCGCGCCCGACGACGCGGTCCCGACGTGGGCCGAGCGGCTCGGCGTGCGCGTGCTGAGCACCGCGAGCCTGGAGGACGACGGCGCGGCGCGCGGGCTGCTCGCCGGTACCGAGTGCGTGCTGGTGCCCGCGGACGCGCCGGGATTCGTGGCGGTCGCCCGGCGCGTGCGCGCGCTGGATGCGGCCATCCAGGTGGTGGCCGTCGCCCCCACCACGATGACCCACGCGATCCAGCGATCGCTGCTCTTCGCGCCCGGGCTCGGCGAGATCTGGATCGCCGCGCCCGGCGAGATCACGGGGGCGCTCCAGGAGCGCGCGGCGGGGGTGACGCGCCAGCGCCGCCGCTACGCGCGCACGCGCGCGCGCCTCGAGCGGGAGCGGCTCACCGCGTCGCCGCAGCGCACGGAGCGCGCGCTCATCTCCGATGCGTATCTGGCCGGACTGCTCCAGGTGCTGCCGGACGCGGTGTTCTCGGTGGATGCCGCGGGGCGCGTCCTGTCGGCGAACGGCGCGGCGGAGCGGCTCTTCGGCGCGGCGGCCAGCACTGGCGAGCGGCTCCGCACCGTGCTCCACCTCGCCGAGCCGGCCGAGGACGACGTCGCGCTGCTCCAGCGCGCGGCGCGGCAGGATCACCTCGACGTCGTCTTCCACACCGCGGCGGGAGAGCCGCGCGCCGGCGAGCTGCGCGCGACGACGATGCGCGTGCAGGGCGACACCAGCGTGTGGGCCGTCGTGCTGCACGACGTGACGGAGGAGCGCGCGATGGTCGCGCACCTCCGCGACACGACACTGGAGCTGGAGGCGGCGAACGAGGAGCTCCAGAGCGCGACGGAGGAGCTCATGCAGCGCACGGAGGAGGCGGAGCGCGCCGCCGCGGCGCTGCGCGCGAGCGAGGAGAGCTTCCGTGCGCTGGCCGACGCGATCCCCACGATCGCCTGGACGGCGCGCGCCGACGGCTACATCGACTGGTACAATCGCCGCTTCTACGAGTACACGGGGACGACGCCCGAGCAGATGATGGGGTGGGGATGGCAGTCGGTGCACGATCCGGCGCTGCTCCCCCTCGTCGAGCGGCGGTGGCGCGAGTCGATCGAGTCCGGGCGGCCGCTGGAGATGACCTTTCCCCTGCGCGCCGCCGACGGGAGCTTCCGCGCCTTCCTCACGCGCGTCGTGCCGGTCCGCGACGCCGCGGGGCGGATCATCCGCTGGTTCGGCACGAACACGGACGTCGAGGCGGAGCACGCCAGCCGCGTGCGCATCGAGCGACTGCAGGCGCTCACGGAAGCGCTGGCGGCGACGCGCACCCTGGACGAGGTCGCGACCGTCGTCGTGGCGAACGCCGTCGCGGCCACGGCGGCGCGCACGGGGATGCTCCTCGTGCGCTCGCCGCGGAGCGAGGACGCGGTCATCGTCAGGCAGACGGGGCTGCCCGAGGAGGTGCTCGCGCGCTTCCGCCACCTCACGCTCGCCAACCCCTCGCCCGCGGTGCAGTGCCTGCGCAGCGGGACGCCGATCTTCGCCGAGACGCGCACGGGGCCCGAGGGGCTGTTCGCGCGCTTCCCCGAGGTCTCCGACGCCTTCGAGCGGCTCGGCGCGCAGGCGCTGGCGACCGTGCCCCTCGTGGCGGGGGGCGAGACGGTGGGCGCGATGTCGTTCACCTTCCCGGAGGCGCGGCGCTTCCCGGAGGAGGAGCGGGCCTTCTTCCTCGCGCTCGCCCGCCAGTGCGCGCAGGCGATCGAACGGGCGCGCCTCTTCGCCGCCGAACGAGAGGCCCGCGAGCACGCCGACGAGGCGAACCGGGCGAAGAGCCAGTTCCTCGCCAACATGAGCCACGAGCTGCGCACGCCGCTGAACGCCATCGCCGGCTACGTGGAATTGCTGGACATGGAGCTGCACGGGCCGATCACCGCCGGCCAGCGGGAGTCGCTCCGGCGCGTGAAGCACGCGCAGGAGCACCTCCTCGGCCTGATCAACGACGTCCTGAACTTCGCGAAGCTGGAGAGCGGCCGGCTGGAGTACCACGTGCAGCCCATCGCCGCCGAGGCGATGGTCGCCGACGTGGCGCCGCTCGTGGCGCCGCAGTTCGCCGCGCGCGCGATCGCCTTCGAGACGCGCGTCGACGACGGCGGCGCGCCCCCGCTGCGGCTCTGCGCAGATCCCGACAAGGTGCGGCAGGTCCTGCTCAATCTCCTCTCGAACGCGATGAAGTTCACGCCCGCCGGCGGAACGGTGACGCTCGAGGTGGCTCCCGAGGGAAATGATCGCGCGCTCGTGCGCGTGCGCGACACGGGGATCGGCATCCCCGCCGACCGGCTGGAGTCGATCTTCGAGCCGTTCGTGCAGGTGCGCGCGCAGTACGGCCCGCCACACGACGGGACGGGGCTCGGGCTGGCGATCAGCCGCGACCTCGCGCGCGGGATGGGCGGCGACCTCACCGTCGAGAGCACGGAGGGCATCGGGAGCACCTTCATGCTGGCGCTGCCGCGCGGCTGCTGAGCGATCCGGCGGCGGGCGCACGGGCGCTACCTTTCGACCAGTCGCACCTCCCCTCCCACCGCGCCACCCCCTTCGGCACATGCGCCGTGTCACGTCCCTCCTCCTCGCCCTCGTCCTGACGGGCTGCCTCCACACGCCCCGCGCCGCCGCGCCGATCGCGCTGCGCGTGATGAGCTACAACATCCGGTCCGGCAACGGCGATCTCGCGCGCACCGCGGAGGCGATCCGCACGCTGGCGCCCGATCTCGTGGCGTTGCAGGAGGTGGACGTTCACTGGGCCGACCGGAGCGCCTTCGCCGACCAGGCGAGCGAGCTCGGGGCTCGGCTGCACATGGACGTACGCTTCGCGCGGATCTACCGCCTCCCCGGCGCGGCCGGCCAGCCGCCGCGCGAGTTCGGCGTGGCGCTGCTGAGCCGCTTCCCGATCACGCGCTTCGCCGACGACACGATCACGCGGCTCTCGACCCAGGAGGAGCATCCCGCGCCCACGCCGATGCCCGGACTCCTCGAGGCCCGCGTCGACGTCCACGGCGTGCCGGTGCGCGTCTTCGACACGCATCTCGACTACCGCCGGGATTCACGCGTGCGGGAGCGGCAGGTGCAGGAGATGCTGCGCTACATCGACGCGTCGACGATGCCGACGCTGGTGTTCGGGGACATGAACGCGACGCCGGACGCGCCGGAGCTGCAGCCGCTCCTGCATCGGCTGCACGATGCGTGGGCGGCGGGTAGCGGACCCGGTTACACGTATCCGGCGGAGGCGCCGAGGGAGCGCATCGACTACGTCCTCGTCACGCGGCAGTTCCGCGTCCGCGACGCCATGGTGCCGGTGACGGAGGCGTCCGATCACCGGCCGGTGGTCGCGGATCTCGAGCTGCGGCGCTGAGGGAGGGGGCGGAGACCGGATGAAACGCCTCGCCGCACTCTTCATCCACGGCATGGGCGATCCCGGCCGCGACTTCGCCGACGCGGCGATCGACGCGCTGCGGCGGCGCCTCGGCGCCCTCGCGGACGACGTCGCGTTCGGCAGCTGCTGGTGGTCGCCGATCCTGCAGCGCCAGCAGGACGCGACGTGGGATCGCCTGCGCGACGCGCCGCTCGGGTGGAAGGGCCTCCGCCACTGGGTCGTCAGCTCGCTCGGCGATCCGGTCTCGTACCTCGGCGGCTACCTCCAGGCGGGCCAGCCCGTGTACGAGCGCGTCCACCAGTGCGTGCGCGACAGCCTGGCGGCGCTGGAGGCGCAGCTCGGGAGCACGGGCGCGCCGCTCGTCATCTTCGCGCACTCGCTCGGCGGCGTCGTGATCAGCAACTACCTGTGGGACGAGCAGCGGCGCGCCGGCCACGTCGCGCCGGTGCAGGAGGCGCGCGTACGGCAGGAGCCGATCGCGGTGGGCCGCACGCCCTTCGAGCGCCTCGACACGCTGACGGCGTTCGTGACCTTCGGGTGCAACATCCCGCTCTTCCTGCCCGCCGAGCCGCCGGTGGAGTGCGTGCGCTTCCCGAGCCCCGCCCTGCCGCCGCACCTCGTCCCGGCGGCGGCGTGGCAGAACGTCTACGACCGGAGCGACCTGCTGGGCTATCCGATCGCGAACGTGTGGGACGAGATGCACGGCACGCGCATCGAGGACATCCCGATGGCGGTCGGCTGGTGGCCGGCGTCGATCACGCCGTGGTCACACGTGCTCTACCTCGAGGACCGGAAGTTCCTGGGCTTCTGCGCCGACGTGATCGCGCGCGTGGCGGCCGCCGAACGAGAGGGCGCCGGACGAGCGACGGCGAGCGCCGCGCCGCCCGCGGCGCCCTGACGATCGGCGGACGCTCACATGTGCCCCGCGCCGTGCAGGAGCCGCAGCGGCGCCGGCTCGGGATAGCGACGGCCGAAGGGGCCGTCGCCCCAGAACGAGGCGTCGCTCTGGATGAAGGCGCGCTGCCGCTCCAGGCGCGCATCCTGGAACACGGCCTTGCGCACCACGTAACGGACGCCGCCCAGCGGATCGAGCAGGATCGTCGAGCCGCCCTGAAAGTCGAAGCCGGGGCGTCCGTCGCGCGGCGCGACCTCCCGGCGCTGCGTGACCTCGGCGACGAGATCGAACAGCACCTGCCCGTCCGGCCCGATGCGGCGCGCGGTGCGGATCGAGTGGATGACGGGCAGGTCGACGCGGTCGCCCGCGAGGCGCGGATCGTCGGCCGCGAGGAGGCCGAAGCACTCGGCGTACGCCGGGTCGCAGACGAGGCCGCCGAGCGCGCGCCCCTGACGCAGCAGCTCCTCGGCGCTCGCCGGGCGCCCCGGCTCGCCGCCGAACTGGAGGCGGCCGAAGCCGAGGTCGGGCTCGTCAGGCACGGGGACGTCGGGCGGCTGCCACACGAGTGCATCCTCGGTGAGGCTCGGCACGTTCGACGGATAGATGCGATACGCGCGGAAGGCGTCGATCCACGCCTCGCGGTAGCCCCACGTGTCGTCAGGCACGAGGTCGCGGTCGGCGGAGATGACCGCGCGCAGGTACTCGCCGAAGGTGATGTCCACCGGCGGGCAGTAGTCGATCGCCCGGATGCACACGCTCAGGAACTGCGAGGCGAGGTTGCAGGCGGTGTCGGTGAGCAGGTCCACGAGCAGGTCGGGGATCTCGCCGTCCGGGAGGATGCCGGTGCCGCCCGTCGCCAGGCGCACGAGGCGCGACGCCTTGAGGGCGTACACGGCCCCGAACGCCTTGAAGACGGCGGCGACGAGCACCTTCCCCAGCTCGTGCGGCTCGGTGGCATCGCCGTAGCGCAGGTCCGTCCCGCCGACGGCGCTCCGCAGGCTGCCCGTCATGCCGACGCTCTGGCCGAACTGCCTGGCGATGTCCGTCAGGAGCTCGGCGCGGAGCAGGTCGCCGCGCGCGCCGCGCACGCCCGCGCGCACGACGTCGCGATAGGTGAAGCGCTGCAGGAGCGCGACGAGGTCGGCGAAGGCCTCGTGAAACGCGAGCACGTCCGGATTGGTCGGCAGCATGAAATGCCGGCGCATGCCGTCGAGGAGGGCGTGCGAGGTCTCGTGCACCACGATGTCGTGCGACAGCGCGGTGAACACCGTGCCGTCGGGCGGGGTGCGCCCCTGCACGTCCGGGGGCGCGCGGTAGCTCCCGAAGCGCAGCTCTCCGCGGCAGCGGTCGTAATACGCGTTCTGCATCCCCTCGACGTTCGGGACGATGCGCAGCCGCAGCGGCTCGCCCGGCGCGGGCGCGCGATCGAACCCCCACGCGAGGTCGCGGCCGAGGGCATGGCGGAAGGCCGCGTACGTCGTCGTGCACACCGCGTACAGCATCTGCCGGCGGAAGCGCGGATCCGTCGCCGATGCGGCGCACCCCTGCCCGAGCAGCACGATCTGGTCATCGAGATCGAAGGGCGCGGCGTCCGCCGTGTCCCGCTCGGCGACGACCTCGACGAGCGCCCCGATCGGACCGGGCTCGATGCGCTCGTATGGCACGTTCACGACGGCGACGGCGCCGTCGCGCATGGAGGCGGCGGGATCGAGCGCATAGATCCGGAGCGGCCGGGAGGTCGGCTCGCCGGCGCGCCGCTCGTACGCGCGCACGCTCGCCGCGCGCGCGAGCCGCGGCCCGAGGGTGAAGTGCACTCCCTCGCGGGCGAGCCCGAGCGGGAGCCGGGCGCGGCTCGCGACGGCGCTCATGGCGTCACCTGCGTGCCGCCGCGCAGGGCGCTCGGATACGCCCCGGCGGGCACCTTCACGGCGCGCTCCGCACCGGTCGGCGCGACCGAGGTGATCCCCGCGAGCAGCGCCTGCTGCTCCGCCGTCGGCGCGCAATCGAGATACGGCGTCTGCGAGCGCCCGGTGCCGAACGCGGCGACGACCCGCTGGTGGAAGGCGAGGTTGGTCACGCCGGCGAGGCCCGACCGCAGCACGCTCGTCGCGTGCAGCGTGTACGCGCCGTGTCCCTCGCTCTCGTACGCCACCTCCTGCTTCTGGCAGGCGGCGAACGCCACCCAGCGCATCATCGTGCGGTCGAACGCCTCCCGCGCCACGCCGCGGCTCCGCATGCTCTCGCGGAAGCGCCGGTGCGCCCGGAGCTGCTCCTGCGTCGGCACGATGTAGCGCGCGCGGCTCCCCGCCGGCGGCGCGGGCGGATTCCAGCCGAGCATGCGCGTGTTCGTCGCCGAGTGGCAGCAGTCGGTGAACACGGTCATGTTCACCCCCTGCGGCAGCCCGACGAGGATCGCGCGGATGTCGTCGTCGACGAGGAAGGCGCCGCTGCCGAAGTCGACGGGGACGAGCGCCTGGTCCTGTCCCCCACCCCCGTCGGCCGACTCGTCGTCGTCCGCGCTCGGCACCTGGGTACCGTGGCCGGCGTACTGGAAGACGAGCACGTCGCCCGGGTGCGCGTCCTCCACGAGGGCGCGGAGGCGATCGGTGATCGCCGCGTAGGTCGCCTCCGCGTTGCGCAGGTACTTCACCTGGAAGCCGAGCGAGGCGAGCTCGCCGCCCCACGCGTTGGTGTCGTTCACGCATCCGGCGAGCGCGTTCGGCTCCGGATAGTGGTCGATCCCGACGCAGAGGGCGATGCGACGACCCGCGCCCGGGCCGCCGCCCGACGGCTTCGCGACGACGGCCGGCGGCTTCACCTGGGACGCCGCGCCGCCGACGTGCGGCGACGACGTGAACGCGCCGGCGTCCGGCGCGATCGCGCCGAGCGCCGGGAGCAGCCCCGTCACGTCGAACGACTTCAGCCAGTCGAGGTTGATGGGCCAACCGTCCAGCGCGCGCTTCCGCTCCCCGGTGTACGGCACCGGCGCGGCGGCCGTGCCGAGCACGCGCGCGGCGACGCTGCTCATCGTGGCCGCGTCGTCGTCGAAAGCCCCGTGCGAGGTCGAGCGGCTGGCGCTCTGCCCCGTGGACGCGGCGCTGACAGACCACACGACGTCCGCGGCGGCGTGCGGGCCGCCGTCGAGGCCGAACAGCTTCCGCACCTCCGCGTCGGCGCGCGTCGCCATCTCGAGGCCGAGGATCGGCGCGTCGTGCTCCGGCTCGAGGGCGTGATGGACGAGGTAGAGGAGCGACTTGTGGTAGACGCCGATGCAGTTGTCCGCCTCCTCGAAGTGCCGCTGCATCGTGTACATCGTGAGCCGCCCGGCGCCGTTGCCGACGTGGGGCAGGAGCCGCGTCCTGAACTCGTCGACGCGGATCGCCGGCGCGAGGAGCTGCACGGTGGCGAAGTCCGGCGCGCCCGCCTCCAGCGCGCGCGGCACGAAGTGCGACTGGAAGATCGCGCCGGCGCTGTGGCCGACGGCGTGCAGCTGGACGTCGACGCCCTGCTCGCGGGCGCGCGCGCAGAAGGCGGCCAGCTTGCCGGCGAGGTAGGTGGCCCCGCCGTCGGCGGCGCTCGCCGCCTGCGCGTTGGCCTTCATGGCGCCCCAGATCTTCACGCCGCCAAGGGCCCGGCACCCGCGCTCGACGAGCGGATCGGTGGTGTAGTCCCAGATGTCGCGCGCGGCGATCCCCGGCACGCGGCCGGTGACCGAGGCCAGGATGCTGCGCATCGCGTCGAAGAACGCGGATTCCCAGACGAAATACACCGGGTACACGCCGTTGCGCTTCCACCACGCGACGTGCTTCTGGGCGATCGCGAGCCCGTCCGACTCGCTCACCAGGCCGCCGTGGGCGTAGAAGACGATGCGCAGCGGGGCGCCCGAATGCTGCGCCTGCCACGCCGGGATGTGCTGGTCGAAGATCGCGTCGACGTCCTCGGGAGGCGTGTAGTAGTCACCGCTCCGGCGGAGCCGGCCCTCGCTCAGGTTGACGACGTGCGGCCGCAGCGCCGACAGCTCGTCGGGCGAGAAGGTCCGCGCGGCGGGACGCGCCGCGACCACGGGCCGGCCCTGCTCCCCCCCGCCTTCGACCGCGCCCAGCCAGTCGACGAGGAGGCCCTGCGTCCTCGAGCGGGAGAAATACTCGGTGTGCGTCACGCCGTCCGGCGGCTCGAAGCGGAAGCAGTGGTCGTCCGGGATCGGGAAGCCGGTCGCGCCGTTGCGCGCGAAGACCCCGTCGCGCGGCACCACGAGATCGTTAGGCACGCCCGCGAACACCCTGTCCGCGGCCCCGTTCTCCACGCGCGCGAGGCTGAAGAGCGCCGTGCCCGGGGACGGATCGAAGTCGGACGCGATCGCGTAGTACTCCGGCGGCGCGTCGCCGGGGGCGTTCACCTCGGGGAGGAAGCTGCCGTGCGGGTTCATCGCGCTGAGGCCGCGCAGGTCGTGCAGGAACCCGTGCGCCAGCACCTTGATCACGAGGACCACGCTCTCGACGATCTTCTGGACCGTGGCCGACGGGAACAGCTTCGCCACGGTGGTGAAGCGGTCGATCACGTCGGTCATGTGATCGTCGTCGGCGAGCACGGTCCCCGCGTTCGGCACCGCGACGAGCACGATGCGGCCGACGCGCAGGGTCCCGCCGCCGGCGCCGGCGCCCGCGGGGCCGAGGCGCGCCAGCTCGCGGGCGACGAGGCCGCCACGGCTGTGGCAGACGATGTCGACGTCCAGCTCCACCCCGGCCGGAATGCGCTGCAGCAACGCCCGCGCGTTCTCCGCCGGATCCGCCGTCAGGGTGCAGTGGTTGAACGCGAAGCTGCGGCCGCCGTAGCGGTCGCAGAGCTGGTGCATGACCTCCGGCGCGAT
Organism: uncultured Gemmatimonadota bacterium; assembly: GCA_946480295.1. The sequence goes on along the minus strand of CAMLIT010000069.1, from coordinate 10,756 downwards.
CGCGCCGAAGCCGCCGCACGTCGTGAACGTCCCGTGCACCCAGAGCAGCGCGCGCCCTGCGGCCAGGCGGTGCCAGTCGGCGTCGGCCAGCGGCGGGAAGTCCCGCCGATCCTCCTTGTAGTTGGCCGGGGTGAAGTCGCGCGCGACGTACGGCCGGTTCGCCGATTCCCACCGCCCGGCGAAGCCCCGCACGATCGGCCCGAGCACCTCGTCGGTGATCCGGTAGAGGAACACCTTCACGACCTTCGACCCGATGTCGAGCAGCCCGCGCTCGCCGACGGTGCCCGGCGCGCTCGGCGCCGGCCCCACCGGCACGGTGAAGGTGAGCGCCGGCGCGAGCGCGCGAGCGGTGGACGCATCCGGGTCCACCACGGAATGGCCGTCCGGGAATCTCCAGGAGAGCGCGCCCAGCTCGTCCTCCACGAGGAGGACGGCGCCCGTGTCCGCGCGCCGCGGCACCGTCAGCGTGATCGTCGCCGGCGCGGCGATGTCGCGTGCCCGCTCGGCGGACGCCGGCTCCGGCGCGATGGTGAGCACACGGTCCTGCTGCAGGCCGGCCGCCTCGAGCAGGGCGTCGAGGTCCGTGCCGAGGAGCGCGCGAGCGCCGGCGCCGCGCCCCTCGCTGCTCCCCACCGACAGCGCAGCCCTGTTGCTGCTGATGGCGTACCCGCCGCCGAGATCCACCGCCTCCCCGGCCCGGCCGAGCGCGAATGCCTGCATGGGACCCTCCAGCGTCATGGAGACGCTGGCCACGCTAGCATCCCCGGCGCGATCGCACAATGCGGGACGGCCTGACGGCTATTAGACTACTCTTATGTTCCCCCGTGCGCGGACGCCGCCACGTCCCCCACGGCCTCCGGCGCCTCTCCCTCACCAGCCGAGCCCGCCACCACGAGCGCCGGCAGCGCCGCCCCGTCGAACATCCCCTCGGCCACCGGCAGCGCCTCGACGCTCCGCAGCCGCTTCTCGATCTGCCGCGTCCGCGTCGACGCGCTGTCCACCACGTTCGAGGCCTCCTGCAGCTTCTTCCCGATCTTCTCCAGCACGCCCCCGAACTTCCCGAACTCGGTCTTCACCGCCCCGAGCACCGTCCACACCTCGCTCGACCGCTTCTGGATCGCCAGCGTGCGGAAGCCCATGCGCAGGCTGTTGAGGAAGGCGCCGAGCGTCGTCGGGCCGGCGATGTTCACGCGGTACTCACGCTGGAGCGCCTCGACCAGCCCGGGGCGCCGCAGCACCTCCGCGTAGAGCCCCTCCGTCGGGAGGAAGAGCACGCCGAAGTCGGTCGTCTTCGGCGGCGCGATGTACTTGTCGCGGATGTCCTTCGCGCAGCCGCGCACCCGCGTCTCCAGCGCGTCCGCGGCGCGCTCCACGCCGTCCCGGTCGGCCGCGTCCTGCGCGCTGACGAGCCGGAGGTAGTCCTCGACGGGGAACTTGGAGTCGATCGGCAGCCAGACGACGTCGCCCTTCCCCTCCCCCGGCAGCTTCACCGCGAACTCGACCACCTCCCGCCCGTCGCCCTTCGTGCAGACGTTCGCCGCGTACTGTTCGGGGCTGAGCACCTGCTCGAGCAGCGCGCCGAGCTGGAGCTCGCCCCAGGTCCCGCGCGTCTTCACGTTCGTGAGCACCTTCTTCAGGTCGCCCACGCCCTCGGCGAGGACCTGCATCTCGCCCAGCCCCTTGTGCACCTGCTCGAGGCGCTCGCTGACGACGCGGAAGCTCTCGCCGAGCCGCCGCTCGAGGGTGCTCTGGAGCTTCTCGTCGACGGTGGCGCGCATCTGCTCGAGCTTGAGCGCGTTGTCCTCCTGGAGCGCGCGCACGCGCGCGTCGATGGTGTCGCGGATGGCGCCAAGGCGCTGCTCGTTCAGCTCCGCGAGCTTGTCGACGCGGGCGCCGAATGCGGCGAGCGCTTCGGCCTGGGAACGGGCCATCGCGTCGAGCCGCTGGAGGGTGCCGTCGCGCGACGCCTGGAGGGAGAGCGCCACCTCGTCGCGCAGCCGCTTCGCCTCCTCGCCGAGCGCGGCGCGGGTCTCGGCCACCCCCTCGCGCGCCGTGCGCTCGGAGCGCTCCACGTCGGCCCGCGTGGCGACGGCCGAGAGATCGACCGGCGTGCGGCGGCGCGCGAGCAGCGCGACCACGCAGCCGAGGATGGCGAGACCGAGCACCAGGTTCGCGGCGAGCAGCACGTCACCAGCAGCCATCGATGAGTCTCCGGGTCAGGGGCATGGCGAACGCGCGTGGACGATGCGCGTTCGCCGCCGGCAGCAAGCGATGCACGAGATGCTACCGACGTCATCAGCGGAGCGCGAGGAGGAACGACCCGGCGCTCCGACGTGGACCCAGGATGGCGAGAGGGGCTGACAGGCGCCGACGGACGGGGCGGGCGATGGGGCCGGCCGCCGGCGCCTGCGGACTCACCGCACCGTGATCTCACCGTTCATGCCGGAGTGGATCGAGCAGCGGTACTCGAAGGTGCCGCGGGTCGTGAAGACGCGCGACGCCGAGGCGTTGATGGTGCGCGGCACGTTGGCGGGGGCGCCGGCGGAGCTCGATTTCCCGCCATAGTACGTGGCGGAGTCGCCCTCCTGCTGGAAGACCACGTTGTGCGGCACGCTGCTCATGACCCAGGTGACGGTGTCGCCGGGGGCGATGGTGATCTCGCGCGGCTGGAAGGTCTTGTCGGTGCCGGCCTGGACGACGATGTCCTTCGGGGTGCGCGGGGCGGTGTCGCCGCTGCAGGCGGCGAGGGCGGCAGTCGCGAGGGCGGCGATGGCGATGGTGGAACGCACGGTTCCTCCTGGGCTGAGGGCTCAGGGGGAGGAGACGGTGCGGCGCGGGGAAGTATTCCCACGGGAGGCGGGAGGCGGGAGGCGGGGGGCGGGGGCGGGAGGCGGCGCGGTCAATCCCGATTGAATCTCTCGGGATTACCGGCTAGGCTGTTTCCTGCGGCCCGCCTGGCCCTCGGCGCGCCGCTCCGACCCATGCCGGGGCTCGCCCCGGCCCGACACGCTCACCTGGCTTCCCCCCACGACCACAGCATGGCCGACCGCATCACGCTTCTCGCTCTTCTCCTCCCCAGCCTCGTCCTCGCCACCCCCGCGTTCGCCCAGCAGCAGCCGACCGGCCGACCGGACTCCGTCCACGCCCGCATGCTCCACGAGGTTCGCGTCACCGCGACCGTGGCCCCGCGCACCGTCAGCTTCCTCCCGGAACGCCAGGGAGTGATGCTGCTGAGCGGGAAGAAGACGGAGGTGCTCCTCGTCGACAGCGTGGCGGCGAACACGGCGCAGAACGTCGCGCGCCAGGTGCTGGGGCGCGTGCCGGGGCTCGTGGTCTCGGAGACCGAGGGGAGCGGCTTTCCGTCGAACGGGATCGCCGTGCGCGGCCTCGACCCGACGCAGTCGGTGGAGATGAACGTGCGGCAGGACGGCGTCGGCATCGCCGCCGATCCGTTCGGCTATCCGGAAACCTACTACGTCCCGCCGATGGAGGCGGTGGAGCGGGTGGAGATCATCCGCGGCGCGAGCGCGCTGCAGTTCGGGCCGCAGTTCGGCGGCGTGGTGAACTACGTCATGCGGCGGGGCGACCCGGACCATCCGCTGCGCGTGGACGCGCAGCAGACGGTGGGGAGCTTCGGGCTCGACAACTCGTATCTCTCGTTAGGCGGCGGGAGCGGCGGCTGGCGATGGTTCGCCTACGGGCAACGCCGGGCGATCGACGGCTGGCGCCCGAACTCCGACGTCGCGCAGGTCACCGGCTACGCCGCGCTCGAAGTCCCGCTCGCCCGGACGGTGACGCTCAAGCTCGCCTACTCGGGGCTGCGCAACCGCATCCACATGCCTGGGGGCCTCTCCGACGCGGAGTTCGCCGCCGGCGCGCGGCAGTCCTTCCGCGCGCGCAACTGGCTCACCTCGCCGTGGAACGTCACCGCCGCCACCCTCGAGTGGCGGCCGGCGCGCGGGGTGCGCGTGCAGAGCCAGACATCGTACATGTCGAGCAGCCGCGCGCTCGTCTGGCGCAACGAGGACGGCGGGCCGGGCGTGGCGGACAGCATCGATCCAGCGACCGGCCAGTACATCCCGCGCGAGGTCGAGGACGAGGGCTTCCACAACGTGACCGAGGAGCTGCGCGTGCTCGCCGACCACCGGCTGTTCGGGCTGCCCAACACCCTCGCCACCGGCGTGCGCTGGTTCTCCGGCACCCTGCACCGGCAGGGGGGCGGCGAGGGCACGACGGCCGGCGACTTCGACCTCGCGCTCGTCCCCGGCGCGCGGTACGAGTACGACGTGCGCTACGGGACGCGGAACGCCGCGGCGTGGGCGGAGAACCTCGTGCGCCTCGGCACGGGGCTGAGCGTGACGCCCGGCGCGCGCCTCGAGTACCTGCGCTCGACCGCGGCCGGCTACACCGACACGACCTTCGCGCCGCAGCTCAAGGCGCGGGCGATCCCGCTCCTCGGGATCGGGGCGAGCTGGATCGCCTCGGCCAGCACCAACGTCTACGCGAACGTCAGCCAGGCGTACCGGCCGCTCGACTACTCCTACCTGACGCCGGTGGGTGGCGTGTCGCGCATCGACCCGCACATGCGCGACTCCCGCGGCAGGAGCATGGACCTCGGCTGGCGCGGCACGGCGGCCGACGACCGCGTGCGCTTCGACGTCGGCGTCTTCCGGCTCGACTACCGCAACCGCGTGGGCTTGCGGAGTCATACCGACTCCGCCGGCCGGACGTACACCGAGCGGACCAACGTCGCGAACAGCCTGCACCAGGGGCTGGAGAGCTACGTCGAGGTGACGCCGCTCGCCGCGCCGCACGGCATCGGGCTGCTCTCGATCTTCAACTCGCTGGCGCTGACGGACGCGCACTACACGACCGGCGACGTCCGCGGCAATCGCGTGGAGTACGCGCCGAAAGTCGTCGAGCGCGTCGGCACGACGTACACGCGCGGCGCGGTTTCGACGACGCTGCTGACGAGCGTCGTGAGCGCCGCCTACGCCGACGCGGACAACACGGTGCGGAGCGACGACGCGGTCGTGGGCCTGGTGCCCGGATACACGGTGCTCGACTGGTCGGCGACGCTGCACGTGCACGACGGCTGGCGGCTGCAGTTCGGCGTCGACAACCTCACCGACCGCCAGTACTTCACCGAGCGCACCGACGAGTATCCGGGCCCCGGGATCATCCCGGCGATCGGGCGGAGCGTGTTCGTGTCGTTGCGCGCCCAGCCCTGACCGCGCGCGGGCGCGAGTCCCGCCCCCGCCCCGCCATCCAGACGCCGACGCCGAGCAGCGCCGCCGCGGCGATGGCGCCGGCGACGACGGGACGAACGCTAGGCAGCGCCCGCCGCGCCTCCGGGATCGTCAGCGCGGCGATCGTCGCGTTCATCGCCGCGCCGGCGATGCAGTAGGCGCACCACGCGTGGATCCGCGTCGGCATCCGGCTGAAGTACCAGCCGGCGATCGCGGCCTCGGAGATGGACTTCGCGGCGGCGGCGACGGGGATCCACGGCTGGTCCACGGCGCGCCGCGCGTCCCCGGCGAGGGCGATCGGAAGGTTCGTCAGCAGGCCGGCGAGGGCGAACGGCGCGTCGGGGAGGCCGAAGAGGCGCGACTGCGGCGCGGCGGTCACGCGATCGGCGTCGAAGCCGGCGATCGGCGGATCGGGGAGGTGGCGGATGAGCCCGAGCTGCCGCCCCGCGAGCAGGGCCATGTTCGCGGCGGCCACCGTCGAGAGCGCCGCGACCGCCCTCCGCCGCGACCGATCCCCGGCGCCCGGATCGCCTCCGCCGTGCATCGCCCCGTCCCCGGTCCCACCGTCCATCCACATGCCGCCTGCTCCCGTGTGATGCTCCGACGGAGCATCAGAGCACGCGACGTACCTTCGCGAGCGAATCGGCGGGACGGTCGTTCAACGGCCGGTGCCATGCGCGGCGAGGGCATGCGCGTCGGGCATGTGGACCTCCAGGCCGAGGTCCGGCAGCGTCCGAGAATCGCCGGCGACGAGCTGCCGCTGGTAGTGGGGATTGTCGAAGTCGAACGGGTCGCGCTCGTCCTCGTCGACGACGAGCATCTCGGCGTTGGTCATGAACAGCTTCGTGAAGTGGAGCGTGCCCCCGCGGTAGTACATGAAGTTGCGCGCCGACGGATCCGGTGGGTGCATTCCCCTCGCGGCAGCCGCGACGGAATCGGCGGGAGTCCCGAAGACCTGCACGAGCTCGTCGCCGACGACGCGCACACTCGTGAGCCGGCCGCGGATCGCGGGCGGCGGCAGCACGGCCGTCGGGTCGAGCAGCAGGTCGTTGCCGCGCACGGCGATCCCCTTCGCCTTCGGGAGGTCGACCATCCTGTCGAGAGTCAGGCCGAGCGCCCGCATCAGGACGAGGCCGTTCACGCCGAGGATCCTGACGCGCGTCGGATGCAGGCGGATGCGCCCGTCGGGCATGAGCGCTGGCGCGGCGGCGATCTCGAACGGCATGTCGACGCCCTTGCGCAACGTCCCGCGCTGCCACACCTCGCCGTCGCGCAGCTCGATGTGGAGATGCCTGAGCGGCGCGCCGCGATAGGCGAAGACGCGATCGTTCATCAGGTGCGTGAGGTCGGGCCCGCGCAGCGCCACCTCCGCGGAGAGCAGCGTGGTGACATAGCTCGTCGGGTCGTCGAAGTTGACGACGCCGCCGCGGCCCCGCATCTCGCCATCGAGGCGGCGGATGTGGAGGACGATGCCGTCGGCGGCGTGGAAATCCACGTTCCGCATCTCGACCATGGTCGAGGCGTCCGTCGTCAGGCGCGAGGACAGGGCGAGCGGCGTCGTCCGCCCCGCGGCGGGCGCCCGCGCCTGCGTCGCCGCCGGCGCGCCGGATCCGCGCGCGAGCACGAACCCGAGCGCGGCCAGCGAGAGGAGCGGCGCCGCCCGACGCGTCACGGCGAGCACGTGGCGGCGCTCGCGGGTGTCCCGCGTCGCCACGCTCAGAGGGTCTTCAGGTAGGCGACGAGGTCCGCCTTCTGCCGCGTCGACAGGGCGAGCCCGAACAGATCGTCATAGTGTGCGACCACGTCGTCGAGGGTGGCGGCGCTCCCGTCGTGAAAGTACGGCCCCTTCAGCTGCGGCGGATTCCACAGCCCGCGCAGCGGCGTGGTGCGGTAGAGCTTCGTCGCCGTCCGGAGCGCGTACGCCGGATCCTGTCCGACCTCCGCCGGCGAATGCAGCGCGCCACTGTTGACGTCGCTCAGCGCGACTCCGTAATGGCAGCTCGCGCAGCGGCCAGCGCCCATGAAGACCTGCTTGCCCCGCTGCACCGCCGCCGGATCCGCGGGCGCGGGAGCGGCCGGCGTCTCGAGGCTGAATTGATAGGCGCGCAGCGCCCGCAGTGCCGGCGCGACCAGCTCGGGCCCGTTCGTCATGCTCACGCCGATGCGCGCGTCCGAGAAGCTGCCATGCCCGTGCATCTGCGTCACGGCCACGTAGTCGTTCCAGTAGGAGACGACGCCGTCGGCGGTGTACGTCTCGCGCGCCACGTGGCGCATGCCGAACGCGGGCGGGATGACGAGCGGCGTGTTCTTCCCGTCGATGTTGATGCGCGGGTCGTACATGCCCGGCCCCCACCCGTTCAGGATCGTCTTCAGCGCGGCCGGGATCGCCGGCGAGAGCGCCACGATCGCGCCGACGTTCAGGTCGCGGTTCGGCCAGCCGTCGAGGCGATGGCCGATGCCCGGCGCGAAGGCGTCGTCCACCGTCGAGTGGCAGAGCGCGCACGTGATGCCGACGCGCGTCAGGTGGTGGTTCGCGTCGACCTGCCCCTGCACGCCGACGACGGCGCCGAGCTGGAGGAGCGTCACCGTCGTCGCCGGGGAATTCAGGTCGACCTGACCGGCCTGGATGGCCTGCACCACGGCGGGCGGGAGCGCGTCCATGTCCACCTTGAGCCCGACGGCGAGCGCGGTCACCGGGCTGACGCCGGCGGCGATGACGTCGTTCATGTGCAGGGTGTCCGTCCAGTACGTCTCGTCGCCGTAGGTGTCGAAGCGGAAGACCTGCCGGCCGGCGGCGAGGGTCGCGGGATCCATCGGCGTGTCGGAGGTGCCCCGTGCCCCCAGGGGCGCGTGGTCGAGCGCGGGCACGGTGGGCCGCCGATCGGCGTTGCAGGCGAGCGTGACGAGCCCCAGCATCGGGACGATGGCCGCGCGACGCGCGGCGCGGGATGCCGACGTACAGTGCGGGGTGGACGCCGAGCGTCGCATGGAATGCCTCCTCGATCGTGCGGGTGATGACGCGCTCCCCTTCGATGCGCGACCCCGCCAAGTCACGATGCGATCGCGTGGTTCCAGTGCCGGCCCCATCCTGGAACGAGGCGCGGACGCGCGCGATTCGCGGCTCCGCCGGCCATGGTCGGAGCCGACCGGCCGGAGTCGCACGTCGGTTCACTGGAGGGTCTCATGCATTGCACACAGGTCGCGGTCGCTGGTGGGCTCCTGCTCCTCGTCTCGATCGGCGGGTGCGCCGATCGCCACACGACCGGCGTCGCCGCGCCGGCCGCCGTCTCCCGCAATCAGAGCTTCAACGCGCAGGGGGGCGCCGACGTGGGCTTCACCGACGGCTGGATGAACGGCAGGACCGTGAGCTTCTTCTACACGAAGAACTTCTTCTGCGCGCAGCCGCCGTCGAGCGCGGCGCCGAGCGGGTGCGAGGTCGGCGAGGACGGCACGGTGGATCCGCGGCCGGGCAGGATCCCGGTGCTCTACGTCATGACGCCGATCGGCTTCCGCCCCGCCGACGCGACGCTGCACTGTCCCGTCGTCGGCTCGTGCATCGACCATCCCTCGACGCTCGACCTCTCGCGCGTCTTCGGTCCGGGGAAGGCCGATGTGCCCCTCCCCGCGCACAGCCACATCATCGACACCGCGCTCCCGGAGTCGCAGGCGAACGGGGGGCAGGCGGGGTGGTGGGAGATCGAGGTGATCGGCGTGAGCGATCCGGCGACATGGGACCGGATCGTCGCCGGGAAGAGCCTGGCGACGGTGCGCGCGCTCCAGGCGCAGGGCGCCGGGATCACCGACGACATCCGCACGAACAGCTATCTCTTCTTCAGCGTGCGGCCGAAGGTCTGAGCGTGGCCTCGCGACGGGTCGGCGCGCGCGCGCCGTGGACGATCGCCGCCTGCATCCTCGGGGGCGCGCTGACCTGCGCGGGGGCAACCCTGCCGTGGCTGTCGTTCTTCGCCGGGCTCCAGTCGTATTCCGGGCTGGTGGGGCTGTACGGCCGCGTGTTGTTCGCCGCCGGCGCGCTCGCCGTCGCCGGCGGCGCGACGATGCTCGTCAGGCGCGAGACGTGGCTGCGCGCGGCCGTCGGCGTGCTGGGCGTCGTCGAAACGCTGTTCGTCGCCTGGCTCCTCGTCGGGCTGCGCCAAACGATCCACGGGCTCGGGATGCACGCGATGCTGCTCGCGCGCGCCGGGCCGGGGCTCGACGTCGCCCTGGCCGGCGCCCTGCTCACCGCGTCGACCGTGGTGCCGTGGCGGCGAGCGGCGTCTGCCGCGGGAGGTCGAGCGCCCGGTCCCGCGTGAAGTACACGTCGGGGTCGCCGATGGAGAGGAGTGGAACATGCGCCCGGGAGATCTTCCCGAACGCCGCCTGCCGCGGCACCTTCACCGGCAGCCCACCTTCCACCTCATCTCTCACCAGACCATGTGGCGACTTCCTGCGCTGCTCCTCCCGATCGTGCTGTCGGGCGCCTTCGCGCGTACGCCCGCGCGGCACACGCCCCCCGCTCCCGCCGCCGCCGACTCCCTCCTCCCGGGCCGCTGGGACATCACCGTCCACATGCCGAACGGTGACGCTCCCTCGTGGCTCGAGGTCGACGAGTCGGGGCGCGGCGCCCTCGTCGGGCGCTTCGTCGGCGTCGCCGGGAGCGCGCGTCCGATCTCGCGCGTCGAGGTGCACGGCGACTCGCTGCGCTTCGCGATCCCGCCGCAGTGGGAGGACGGCAACGGCGACCTCGTCGTGGAGGGGCGCATCGCCGGCGAGGGACTCGCGGGAAGCATGACCTTCCCCGACGGGAAGCGCTACGACTGGATCGGCGTGCGCGCGCCGTCGCTCCACCGCGACCACGCGCCGCGGTGGGGGACGCCGATCCATCTCCTGCACGCGAACGATCTCGGTGGCTGGCACGCCCGCGGCGACTCCAGCCACTGGAGCGTCTCGCACGGCATCCTGCGCAACGCGCGCGCGGGCGCGGAGCTCGTGTCCGACCGCACCTTCGGCGACTTCAAGCTCCACGTCGAGTTCCGCTACCCGAAGGGAAGCAACAGCGGCGTGTACCTGCGCGGCCGGCACGAGGTGCAGATCCAGGACGACTACGGCAAGCAGCCGGCGAACGACCTGTTCGGCGGCGTCTACGGCTTCCTCACGCCGACGGAGATCGTGGCGCGCCCGGCGGGCGAGTGGCAGACGTTCGACATCACGCTCGTCGGGCGCATGGTCACCGTCGTCGCCAACGGTCACACGGTGGTGTGCAACCGGGCGATCCCGGGGATCACCGGCGGCGCGATCGACAGCCACGAGGGCGAGCCGGGGCCGCTGCAGCTCCAGGGGAGCGAGGGGCCGGTCGAGTACCGGAACATCATCCTCACGCCGGCGCGCTGACGGACGCCTGGGGACGACCGCCGGGGGGGGGCGACTACGGGGCCGGCCGTGGGGGCCGTCATGGGACCCGCGTAGGCAGCACCGCGCGCGCCGGCGCGGCGCACTGTCCCGCCAAGCAG
>CAMLIT010000068.1 GCA_946480295.1 uncultured Gemmatimonadota bacterium | reverse complement strand
TCGAACGCCAGGGCCGCCCGGACTCGCTCGGCGAGCTGCCGCGGATTCGCGCGCGTCTCGCGCGCTACGCGTTCACACGATAGCGCGGCGCAGGGCGCCGAGCGGCCGGGGCGCTCGACTGCGGGGCTGAGGCGCCGAGGAAGGTCTGACAGGGCGCGCCCGCGGTCGACGCGGGAGCCGGATCATGATCCTCCTCGTGCGGCCGCATCGAGGATGTCGAACCGATCGCCGCAAGCCGGGCACGTGCTCCGGCCGAAGAGGTGAACGAAGGCCTCGGCCACCTCCGGTTGTTCGGCGGCCACGGCCTGCCCGAGCAGCCACTGCCCCGGCGCGGGCAGCGGTCCGCGCTCCGGCACGATCGACTCTCGGCGGCCGCCATCTCCTTGCACCCATTCCTCGGCCGTGACGAAGCAGCCGTCCTGGCCGATCACGAGATAGAGCTCCGCGTCGCAGTTCGGGCAGACGCCCGGGAGCTCACCACCGGCCACCAGATCGAGCCGCTGCGCCCACTCCCGGTCCCCTTCGAGCGCGCGCACGGCTATCAGGCGATAGATGAAGTCGACCGTCGAGCCAGCCCTCGTCGCGAGCGTCTCGAGAGCCAGCTCGCGCAGGCTCGCCACGGTGGACGCCAGGTCCTGCAGCGGATCTCCGTCCACGCCCAGCCGGTCGCTGGAAGCGACGATCGCCGCCGCGAGTCCGAGCGGCGCGTCCCGCTGCGTCGCTGGCCAGCGGCGGGCCGCGGATTCGAGCGCCGGCAGCGCTGCGTAGCTCGCCGGGTACACGCTGCCCTGGTGGCAGAGCCGTGACCAGAGCTCGTTCCAGACCTCGTCCCGCTGATCCGGCACCATCCGCTCGAGCAGCGCCGGGATGTCCGATGCCGGCCCGTATGCATCTCGGATGGAAGGCCAGTCACCGGTGCCTTCAGGATTCGGCACTGAACGCCTCGGGCGAGATCCGCCGCGCGTCGAAGCCGACGCCGAGCAGAGAGGACTTGCCGGCGAATTGGTGGCAGGCGTCGCCAGCTGTTGGTCCTGGCATTCTTCTCACGGGTCGACGAGCAGTCAGAGTCACGAGGCCCCGTTCCGCTCCTACCAGGCGCCGGCCGACACCTTGAGGATCACGTTGATCCCCGGCCCGCTCGCGAACTGCTTGTACCGGCTGAGGAAGTCGCGATACGACGTGTTGAGCGCGTTGCGCACCAGGAGGTCGAAGCGCGTCGGATTCGACCGCACCGCGTGCTCGAACGACAGGTCCAGGTTGACGAGCGTGTAGGCCCGCGTCGGGTAGTCGTTCGGGTTGAGCCGGGTCTGCTTCTGGTTGATCTCGACATCGCCGCCGAACGACAGGTGCTGCGCCCCGAACTCGTTCGGCAGCGCGAGCACCGCGCCGACGATCGTGCGTGGCGGCGGCATCAGCGGGAGCGGCACGCCGTTCGTGCGGTCGTCGCCATTCACGAAGTCGTGGCTCGCGCGCAGCGCCAGCGCGTCCGTCACGTTCGCCTCCAGCGATGCCTCGGCGCCGCGCAATCGCGCGTTCGCCTGCACGTGCCGGAAGACCTGCAGCGAGTCCTGCGTCTGGTTGGTGGGCGTCGTGAAGATGAAGTCGTCCACGTCGCTGTCGAACAGCGACAGGTCGGCCCGTACGCGATCGCTCGTCCAGCGCAAGCCGCCGTCGACGCTCCGGGAACGCTCCGTCCTGAGCCCGGGATCGCCGATCTCGTAGCGCGCCTCGGCCAGGTTCGGTCCGTTCACGTACAGGTCGAACAGCGTGGGCGCGCGCCAGCCGGTGCCCACGTTGGCGCGGGCGGCGAGATGCGACGTGAGGTCGAGCACCACGCCCGCGTCGCCGCTCGCCGCCGACCAGCTCCGGCTGTCCGCCGCGCGGCCGATCTCCGGCCGCGCGTCCGACGAGAGCCCGCGCGTGTCCCCGCGCGCGCCGCCCACGACGGTCACGCGCCCCGCCTTGTACTGCTCGAAGACGAACGCCCCCGCCGAACTGATCGTCGCACTCGGCACGAGGTAGATCGGGCCGTCCGAGGCGCTCGCCTGGAACATCCCGCTGACGCCGAGCGTGCCGCCCAGCCCCTCGCCGGCGCCGTGGTGCACCATCACGTCCGTCGTCGCCGTGTTCAGCACGAGGCCGAACGCCTTCTGGTCCTTGACCTTCACGCAGCTCGTCTGGCCCGGCTGCGGCACGCAATCATCGGACACCTCGGTGAGCGCGTGGCGCTGGAACTGCGCCTTGGTCTCGAAGCGCAAGCCGTGCGTGACGTAGTCGTTCGTGGCCTGGAGGCGGTCGTCCATCACCTGCCGCACCGGTCCGCCGTTCGGATCGCCCGGCTCCGGACCGCTCGACTCCAGCAGGTGGAACTCGCCGCCGTAATGGGCCGCGCGGAAGGTCGTGTTGCCGCGATCGCCGCGGATCCCGAACGCGCCCTCGCCGTTCACCGCCCAGAAGCTGGAGTTGGGCTCGGTGCCGTCGGGCGTCTGGTAGTTCTGCGAGAACCGTCCGGTGCCCGTGGCGCGCCAGGCGTAGCGCGACTGCGCGCCGTTCACCATCAGCGCGCTCCCCAGCTCCGCGTTGTTGCTGGCGCCGTACGCCTCGGCGGCCGCGTTCCGCTGCTTCGCGCCGTCGCTCGAGTAGGTGAGGTCCGCGGGGATCACGTTGACGACGCCCGCCAACGCCTCCGAGCCATAGAGCACGCTCGCCGGCCCCCGGATGACCTCGATCCGCTGCGCGATGCGCGCATCGAGCGAGGGGCCGTCCTCGTCGCTCCACGAGTAGTCCTCGAGGCGGCTGCCGTCGGTGAGCACGAGGACGCGCGGCCCGAACAGCCCACGGATCATCGGCTTGCCGATCTCCTGCCCGGTGCTGACGTTCCGGACGCCGGGCAGCCGCGCCAGCGAATGAGCCAGCGAGACGCCGCCTTCCGCGTGAACGTGCTCGCCCGAGAGGACGCTGGTCGCCAGCGGTGACGCGGAGGCGGCGATCGGCGCGCGCGTCGCCGTGACGTTCACCGGCTCGATGTTCGTCGGCCGCGCCTCGAGCGTGATCGCGACATCCACGGGCATCGTCCCCACCGTGACGGTCACGGCGGCCGGCGCGAAGCCGAGGCGATGGGCGGAGACGGCGTACCGGCCCGGTGGAACGTCGCCGAGCACGAACCGCTCGTCCGATCCGGTCCTGGCGGCGCGGCTCAGCTCCACGATGCTGACGACGGCGCCGGCGACGGGCTGGCCGGCCTTGTCCCTGACGTGTCCGGTCACCTGGGCATCGGCACGGGCGGGCAGCAGGGCGGCGAACAGAAGCAGGGCGGTAGCGAGCGCAGGCCAGACGAGGCTACGCGGGGAGGATCGATACAGCATGAGCAGGCCGGGAGGTCTGAATAGCCCCATCATGGTTCGAGGCTGGTGCGGTCGTCGATGAGACTACGTCCACATCGATGGAGATGTTGGCCGTGAAGCGGGACCATGAGCCCTTCAGCGCCGGACGCAGCACCCGTCGCCCATGGCGCGCTCCGCACGCTAGCGCGATGGCAACACGGGAAGCAAGGACCCGGGACAGGGCGAAGATCGGGCGCCGTCTCGTGACGGAATTCCTGTCGAAGGCTGCCCTGAACACCCACGAAGATGCGCCAGGCACCGTCCCACGGTGCCCGGCGCATTGCGTTGAACCGAAGCGACGACGCGGGCGCCCGCCTACGCCCGCACGAGCTTCCGGTACGCCACGCGGTGCGGCTGGTCGGCATCGGGACCTTTGCGCTTCTTCAGATCCTCGATATACGACTGGTAGTTCCCCTCGTGCCAGACGACCTCGGAGTTCCCCTCGAACGCCAGCATGTGCGTCGCGATCCGGTCCAGGAACCAGCGGTCGTGCGAGATCACCACCGCGCACCCCGCGAAGTCGAGCAGCGCGTCCTCCAGCGCCCGGAGCGTGTCCACGTCGAGATCGTTCGTCGGCTCGTCGAGCATCAGCAGGTTGCCGCCGGCCATCAGCGTCTTCGCGAGGTAGAGCCGGTTCCGCTCGCCCCCGGAGAGGAGCCCCACCTTCTTCTGCTGGTCGCTCCCCCGGAACTGGAAGCTCGAGAGGTACGCGCGGCTGTTCAGCTCCCGATTGCCGACCTGGATCATCTCGCGACCGCCGGAGATCTCCTCCCACACGCTCTTCGCCGGATCGAGCTCGCGCTGCTGGCCGGCGTAGGCGATCTGCACCGTGCTCCCCACCTCGAGCGTCCCCGCGTCCGGCTGCTCCTGCCCCACGATCGTGCGGAAGAGGGTCGTCTTGCCGGCCCCGTTCGGCCCGATGATCCCGACGATGCCGCCGCGCGGCAGGGAGAACGAGAGGCCGTCGAAGAGGAGCCTGTCGCCGAACGCCTTGCGGAGGTCCTTCGCGATCACGACGTCGTTGCCGAGCCGCGGGGGCGGCGGGATCACGATCTCGTGCTGGAGGATCTTCTCCGCCGTCTCCTGCTGCGCGAGCTGCTCGTACTGCTGCACGCGCGCCTTGCTCTTCGCCTGACGAGCGCGCGGCGCCATGCGCACCCAGTCGAGCTCGCGCTGGAGCGTGCGCTGGCGCGCCGACTCCTGCTTCTCCTCCTGCGCCAGCCGCGACTTCTTCTGCTCCAGCCACCCGGTGTAGTTGCCCTCGTATGGCACGCCGTAGCCGCGGTCCAGCTCGAGGATCCACTTCGCCACGTTGTCGAGGAAGTAGCGGTCGTGGGTGACGGCGACGACGGTCCCCTTGAACTCCTCGAGGTGCCGCTCGAGCCACGCCACGCTCTCCGCATCGAGGTGGTTCGTCGGCTCGTCGAGCAGCAGGAGATCGGGTTCCTCCAGCAGCACGCGGCACAGCGCCACGCGGCGCTTCTCGCCGCCGGAGAGGTGGTCGACGTTCGCCTCGCCCGGCGGCAACCGCAGCGCGTCCATCGCGATCTCGATCTTGCGGTCGAGCTCCCACAGGTTGTGCGCGTCGATCTGCTCCTGCACGCGCGCCTGCTCGGCGAGCAGCTTCTCCATCTCGTCGTCGGACATCGGCTCGGCGAAGCGCATCGAGATGTCCTCGAAGCGCTTGAGCAGCGCGCGCTGCTCGCGCACCGCCTCCTCGACGTTGCCGCGCACGTCCTTGGTGGGGTCGAGCTGCGGCTCCTGCGGCAGGTAGCCGACGCGCATCCCGTCGGCGACCCACGCCTCGCCCTGGTAGTCCTGGTCCACCCCGGCCATGATGCGGAGGAGCGACGATTTCCCGGCGCCGTTGGGGCCGAGGACGCCGATCTTCGCCCCGTAGTAGAACGAGAGCCAGATGCCGCGCAGGATCTCCCGGGAAGGCGGGACGACCTTGCGCAGGTCCTTCATGACGTAGATGAACTGTGGTGCCAAGGGAGATACCTCGAATGCTGGGCTGCCTGGGGCGCTGGCCGGGGCACTGCTCCGACGGCCAGCATCGCGGCTGGCCGTGCCGCCGCGTCCACCAAATGTAGCGCGTCGTGGCCCTCGCGTTCGAGCGCGGCCAGGTCGCGTCGATCGCGGTGCGCCCGCCGACGTCAGCCGCCGCTGGCCCGCGCGAGGCGACGCTTCAGCCGCGCGTCCTCGGGGAAGAGCGCGATGCCGCGACGCCAGAGATTCAGCGCGTCCGCCTTGCGACCGGTCCGCTCGTAGAGGTCGCCGAGGTACGCATACAGTGCCGCCTCCTCGGCAAACGCCGCGCTCGCGCCCTGCTGGGCGAGCAGCGTCTCGAACTGGCGTATGGCGTCGCGAGTCTTCCCGACGAAGCCGGGCGCGTGGTAGTAGAGCAGCGCGAGGGTGTATCGCGCCTCCCAGTTGGTCGAGTCGGCCGCGAGCAGCCGCGTGAGCATCCCCTCTGCCTGCCGAGCCAGCCCCGGCTTCGAGAAGAAGGACGCGACCGGCAGCCGGCACTCGGCGATCACGCGCGCGAGGCGCACCGTCGGCGTGCCGTCGTGCGTCGTGCGGGCCGCCGCGCGATAGACGCGCCCCGCGCTGTCGGCGGCTGCGTTCGCGACGTGCTTGTCTCCCCGAGCAGCGGCGCGGCCGCAGGTGGCGAGCGCCGAGTCCCCGGCCGGGATGGGATGCGGCAGCTGACCCATCGCGCTAGACGCGATGCTCCCAGCGGCGAGCAGCATCAGCACCTGGACGGTGCGCGCGCAGAACGGTCGCATGAAGTGCTCCTGGATGGCCGTTGATTGCGCCGAAGCAGCGTGCGATCAAGGCGCGGCCGCTGTGAACTGCGAGGAGGCCGGCGAATGCCGGTTCCGGGAGCGGATCGTTCGATTACCCCTCTTCAGGGGGGACGCTGTCAGCCGATCCGGGGCTCGCAGCGTCAGCCGAGCAAGGAGCGGAGCATTTAGGTGGCGAACCACACAAGTAACGCGATGCACACGACGGTCATGATGAATCCCCGGACGCTGTTGTCCCGCCAGTAGCGCTCGGCGTCCTTACCGGTCAGCTGCACCATGCCGCGCCACGTTAGGCGGCGGACCGGCAGCTGTCGTCGTGCGTTCAGCCGACTCAGAAATCCGATTCTCGCCATGCCCCACGCGCAAACTGAAAATAGGATCACGCCCAGAATTCGCGTCGTCATTGCTACGCCTGGAGAGGTGGGCTGGCTAACGTCCCTTCCGAGTATCATCCGCGTCGCCTGTATCGGCTCGGCGAGACTGGCGAAGGCGCAGAGTAGCGGCTACCAGGTACAACCCGACAGCTGTACCGATTAGATACGGCATGGCGAGGTCTCCGCGATCCAGCGTAATGAAGAGAATCATCGGGAGGAAGAAGGCAATCCCCGTCCAGATCGCGACGCGCGCCAGTAACGCGGCGGGTCGCAAGGCTTCCGACGAGGCCAACGGCTTCCGCGGCCGAATCACCAGGAGCGGGAAGGTACCTCCGAGCGCGACACCGCACAGCATCGCTGCGTGACTGCCACGCGGATGCGAAAAGCCCAATACGTACCACACCGTAATTCCGGCGGCGATCGAGATCGGCACCAGCGCTCTCCCGATGTAGGACTGTTGCGTGATTTTTTTGGGTTGTTCCATCGCAGTCTCGGGTCGTCCGCCGATCACGTGTGATCGTGTGGGCGCGACTCCTCTGGCGCTTCGCCGGCGGCGCTCTGCAGTCCTGACGAATCCAGCATCACGCCGCAACCTGTCCGGCGCGGCGTCCATTCGCTGCACGAAAACGACATGCCTCGTTTCCGAGTCGCGGCGCGATGATGACTACACAGGACGCGCCATTTCCGATGACGGCG
This sequence comes from uncultured Gemmatimonadota bacterium, assembly GCA_946480295.1. Next base: position 16,766 of record CAMLIT010000068.1, on the reverse strand, counting down.
TCATGCTGTAAGCTTGTCTTCCCCGAGTGCGCGCTTCCGTTCGTTTCGACGCCTGACGATGATCACGACTCGCCGCTCTGCTTTCCGGTCGGCCGTCCTCGCCCTGATGCTCGCGGCGTGCACGGATACCACGGATCCTTTTCCCGCTGCCGAGCTCCGGCCGCTCGCACCCCGGATCCAGTACGCCACCTGGTGGCGAATGGTCGAGTCGTGCTCCGGCCGTCAGGGAGATTTCCAGGCGGTGCGTTGGTACACCACGCTTGGCGATCTGATCGTCGGCGGTCGGAAGTACGACGGCTTCTGGTGGCAGGATGGCGATCGCATCGCATTGCAGTATTCACAGCTCGATTTCGGGGGAAGCGTCCGGCACGAGATGCTCCACGCGCTCCTGCAGGACGGTTCGCATCCGCGGGAGTACTTCGTGAGGCGCTGCGGGGCGCTCGTGGCGTGCGACAGCGAGTGCGGACTCCATGAATCCGATCGCGGCGTACCCGCCACGGCGCGCGAGATCCCGTCGGAGTCCCTCACCGTCTCCCTGTCGCTCGCCCCCGCCGGCGCGCCGGCGATGTCGATCGACAGCGGCTGGGTGACCATCATGGTGACGGCGACCAACACGCGCCCGGAACCGGTGTGGGTGACGATGCCGGAAGGTGGCCTTGGATACGAGGACAGCTTCGGATATATGACTCCTCTGGCCGGGGGACAGGTGAGCTGGACGACGGAATCACGGTGGGCGTTCCTCGCCGGAGAATCGCGAAGCATGGCCTTCGATTTTCCGTTCAATCCTCCGGAGGCCACCGTCGGGACGGCCGACTCGATCCGCGCTTCGTTCGGGCACGCGGTGTCCGCCTGGAAGGACATCACGCTGCGACCGTAGCCGACGAGATCCGGACTACGGCCGGCGTCGAACAACGCGCGGAACGTGTCACCGCTGCCGTGTGGCCGCGACTCCCGGTCGCTCAGTCCCCTCCGTTCACCAGATGCTCTCGACCCCCGCGCACGTGGCGATCGTCTCGTCACGGCTCATCAACGGCAGACCGTGCACGGCCGCCGTCGCGGCGATGAAGCGATCACTTCAAGGTCCTGACGATGACCACCTTCGTAGCCGCCGAGCCCCAGCTCTTCGTGCGAGACATCGCCGTCTCCGCCGCGTTCTACACGTCGAAGCTCGGCTTCTCCGTGGCGTTCACGCACGGCGAGCCGCCCTTCTATGCCCAGGTGTATCGCGACGGCGCGCGATTGAACCTCCGCCATGTCGACACGCCGGTCATCGACCCGCGGCGGCGCGAGGCGGATCAGCTCCTCGCGGCGACGATCGCGCTCGACGACGCGGCGGCGCTCTTTCGCGAGTACGAGGCGGCCGGCGTCGAGCTCGCCCAGGCGCTGCGCACCGAGCCGTGGGGCGCGCGCACCTTCATCGTCCGCGATCCGGATGGCAACCTGATCCTGTTCGCCGGGCGCGGCGAGTAGCCGCTGCGTATTCGCCACGAGGCCGCCCTTGACAACGCCCCCGGTCTGCTGAATTATCAGCACAGTTGATTTTTCAACACCACCCCGGCGCCCGCCTCCCTCGACCCATGCCGCAAGACCTCCAGGCCCTCTCCCGTCGCGAACGCCAGGTCATGGACATCCTCTACCGCCGCCAGGAGGCGACGGTCGCCGAGATCATGGCCGACCTCCCCGATCCGCCCACCTACTCCGCCGTCCGCTCGATCCTGCGCATCCTCGGCGAGAAGAAGCTGATCCGCTGGCGCGCCGACGGGCCGCGCTACGTCTATTCCCCGGCGCAGCCGCAGGAGACCGCGCAGGAGCGCGCCCTCGCCCACGTCGTCCGCACGTACTTCGAAGGCTCCCCGGAGCTCGCCGTCACGGCGCTCCTCAGGATGAGCGACGCGGAGCTGAGCCCCGCCGAGCTGAAACGCCTGCGGGACCGCATTCACCGCGCTCGCGAGAGCGGGAGGTAGACCATGCTGACGTCGACGGCCGCTCTCGTCCTCGCGAAGGTCACGCTCATCCTCGTCCTCGCGCTGCTCGCCGCGCTCGCCCTCGGGCGCGCGCCCGCGCGCGTGCGGCATCGCCTCTGGCTCGTGACCCTCGTCGCCGTGCTCGTCGCACCCGCGCTCGCGGTCTGGGCGCCGCTGCGCGTCGCGATCCTGCCCCCGTCGCCGACGCACGCCCCGCGGTCGCCGGCGGTCGCGATCCCGCATCCCGACGCGGCGACGGCGACGCCGGCGGCACCGCCCACCGCGCACCAGTCGTCGGCGGCCGTCACGGCGCCCACCGCTCCCCTTCCCGACGCGGGACGCCCGACGAGTGACGCGCCCTCGCCGCTGACGCTCGCGATCGTCGTCTGGGCCGCCGTCGCGCTGGCGATCCTCGCGGTGCTGGCGCGCGCCGAGCTGGCGGTGCGCGCCATCGTCAGGCGCGCGACGCCGCTCGCCAGCCCGGAGTGGCTGGCGACGCTGTACGAGATCGCCGACCGGTTGTCGCTGGCCGAGCCGCCGCGCCTCGTGCGCAGCGGCGAGGTGGGGATGCCCTTCGCCTGGGGCCTCTCGCACCCCGTCGTCGTCCTGCCTGACGATTGCGCGCACTGGTCCGACGACCGTCGCCGCGCGGTGCTGCTCCACGAGCTCGCGCACGTCCGCCGGCGCGACCTCGTCGGCCACGCGCTGAGCCGCCTCGTCGCCGCGCTCTGGTGGTTCCACCCGCTCGCGTGGACCGCCGGCAAGCGTCTCCGCGTCGAGAGCGAGCGTGCCTGCGACGACCTCGCGCTCCTCCACGGCGCCGTCGCCTCGGACTACGCCGAGCACCTGCTCGACATCGTGACCTCGGTGCGGCGCACGCGCATGCCCGTCGCCGCGCTGGCCATGGCTCGCCCGTCGGAGTTCGAGGGGCGCATGCTCGCCATCCTGAATCCCGATTGCCCGCGGGTCGAGCGGCACCGGCTGCGCACCGTCACGGCCACGGCGACGATGGCGCTCCTCGCGCTGTCGATCGGCGCCGTCGCGCCGTCCCCTCGCGCGCCGTCGGCGTCACCCTCGACCCTCATGTCGACGCAGCACCTGACGAGCACACCGGACGCATCGTGGAGCGCCGGTGCGGCCGACACCGCGGTCGCACGCCCATCCACGGAGTCGCCGACCGCGCCCGCCCCCGAGCGCTCCCCGGCTCCGTCACATGAACCGTCGTTCGCGTCGTCTGCCGCGCCGCTCGCCCTGCCCTCGTCGCCGTCGACGCCGGCCGCCGACACGAACCCGCCCGCCACGCGCGCCGCGCTCCTCGCCAACGTCCTCCGCACCGACACCAGCGCGAACCTCCGGCGCGTCGCCGCGTGGGGTCTCTCGGAGTTCGCCGAGCAGCCCGTCGCCGTCCAGGCGCTCGTCGCCGCGCTGCGGACCGACCGGAGCGCCGAGGTCCGCGAGATGGCCGCGTGGGCGCTGAGCGACGCGCGCTCGGGGGGCGACCAGGAGGCGGCGCTCGTCGCCGCGCTGGGCCACGATGCCGACGCGAAGGTCCGCACCACGGCGGCGTGGGCGCTCGGCTCGATCGGCGATCGCGGGGCCGTGCCGGCGCTCACCGCCGCGCTGTCCGACACCAGCGCGCGCGTGAAGGAGCGTGCCGCCTGGGCGCTCGGCAACGTCGGCGTCGACAAGGCGCCGCCGCAGCTCGTCGCGCTGCTCGGCGACCGGGAGCCGCGCGTGCGCGAGCTGGCGGCGTGGGCGCTCTACGAGATCGGCGACGAGTCGGCGATCCCCGCGCTCGACCGCGCGCTGCACGCCGAGCAGGACCCGAAGCTGCAGGTCGCGTACGTGCGCGCCCTCGCCGCCGCCGGCGACAAGTCCGTCGACGCGCTGAGCGGGCTGCTCCAGTCGAAGGACGCACGGGTGCGCGACGTGGCCGTGCGCGCGCTCGCCGGCGGCAGCGCCCGCGGTCCGTGGCCGTGGCCCTGGCCGGAGCCGCGCCCCTACCCCTGATCACCCGAGGCCCGCCCGCACCTGGGCGGGCTTCCCTTGCCCTGTAGTGCTGATTTTTCAACCGTCGAGGTCCTCCATGCTCCGTCTCACCACCGTCCTCGCCGCGGCGACGGTCGCCTTCGCCGCCGGCACGCGAACCCGCCCGGCGCCAAACGACGCGGTGCCGCCGATCGACGTCGGCGCGCTGCTCACCGCCGCGCGCGGCGCGCCCGCGCCCATCTGCGCCCTCGCCGCCGACGCGCTGCGCAACTGGGGCTGGTCCGGCTCCGGCGACGCACCCTTCACCCCCCTCGGACCGAACGCCGTATCGCGCGACGAGAACGACACGCGCGATCTCCCGCCCAACGACGTCAAGCGGGTGCTCCAGGCAATCGGCTCCGACGACATGTGCGTGCGCGAGATCGCCGTGCGGCTCGTCGGGTCGCAGCCCGCCGAGAAGGTGTGGCGCCCGCTCGTCGGCCGGCTCTCGTCGGCCGACGCGGCGGCACGCGCCCTGGCCGCGGAAGGGCTGGGCCTCGCCGACGCCGATTCGGCGGTCGCGCCGCTCGTCGGCCTGCTGCGCGACGCCGCGGTTCCCGCGCGCGCCAACGCCGCGTGGGCGCTCGGCCGCATCCGCGACGGCCGCGCGCTCGGTCCCCTGCTGCCGCTCGTCCGCGACGGTGATGCCGCCGTCCGCGAAGCCGCCGTCGTCGCCGTGGGACAGCTCGATTCCACCAGCGCCGCGTCGACGCTCGCCCGCGTGCTGCGCGAGGACGATTCGCCCCGCGTCAGGCGCGTCGCCGCGTGGGCCCTCGGCCAGCTCGGTCGTCGCGAGAACGCGGAGGCGTCGGCCGCCCTCGCCGCGGCGCTCGCGCACGATGCCGACGCCGACGTGCGGGCCATGTCGGCGTGGGCGCTCGCCGAGAGCCGCGCGCGCGAGGCCGCGCCCGCGCTGGAGACCGCGCTGCACGATCGCAATCATGCCGTGCGCGAGACCGCCGCGTGGGCGCTGGGCGACCTCGAGGTTCGACACGCCGTCCCGGCGCTCGGCGCGGCGCTCGCCGACGAGAGCGCGAAGGTGCGCGGCACCGCGGCGTGGGCGCTGGGCCAGATGTCGGAGGACGTCGGCACGGCGCCGCCGGATCTTCTGCGCCTCCTGAACGACGACAGCCGCGACGTGCGGCTCAAGGCGGCGTGGGCGCTGGGGCAGATCCGCGACAGCAGCGCGAGCGTCCGCGCCGCCGTGCAGCAGGCGCTCGGCCGCGAGAAGAACGGCGAGGTGCGCCGCGCGCTCGTGCGGGCGCTGCTGAATTCCGGCGAGCACTCCGAGGCCGCCATGCGCGAGCTGCTGCAATCGAGCGATCCACGCGTCCGCGAGGCCGCGGTGCGCGGACTGGCCGGCCGGTCGGTCATGGGGCCCTGGCCCTGGCCGTGGCCCCGCCCGCGCCCCTTCCCGTGAGCGGCGCCGCGGCGCACACGCGTCCTCCGCCGTTGCGTGGGCTCCCGCGGGATCGTCCTCCGTGGGTCGCGAGGAGTGCTCCCTGACGGATGACGAACCGGAATCAGCTGATCGAGCGGCGCCACGCCGAGGAAGCGCTGCGCGCGAGCGAATCGCTGTTCAGCGCCGCGTTCGACCAGGCCGCGATCGGCATGGCGCTGCGCTCCGCGCGCACCGGCGCGTGGATCCGGATCAACCGCGCGCTGTGCGAGATCCTCGGCTACACCGAGGAGGAGCTGGCCGGGCACAGCTTCGAGTCGCTCACCCATCCCGACGACCTCGCCGCGAACCTCGACCTGCTGCGGCAGATGATCGACGGCCGCATCGACCGCTTCCAGCTGGAGAAGCGGCTGCTCCGGAAGGGCGGCGACCCGGTGTGGGTGGACATGACCGCGTCCGTCGTTCGCGACGCCGACGGCGCGCCGCTCTACTTCGTCGCCCAGTTCCAGGACATCTCGCGCCGGAAGCTGGCCGAGGCGGCGCTCTCGCGGAGCGAGGCGCGCTACGCGCACATCGCCGCGAACGTGCCGGGCATGGTGTACCAGTTCGTCTACCGCCCGGACGGCACGATGGGCTACACCTTCGTCAGCGACGCGGCGCGCACGCTGTTCGGCATCGAGCCGGAGGAGGCGCTGGAGGACCCGAACGCGCTGCTGGGGCTCATCGCGCCTGACGAGCGCGACGACTTCATCGCGTACGCCCGCGCCACGGCCGCGGCCCTCGGCTCCTTTCGCTGGGAGGGCCGGATCATCCTGAAGTCGGGCGAGGAGCGGCTCGTCCACGTCGTCGCGCGCGACATGCGCCTCCCCGACGGAAGCGTCGGCTCCGACGGCATCGTCATCGACGTCACCGACCTGCGCCGTTCGGCGGAGCGCCTCGAGGCGAGCGAGCAGCGCTACCGCTCGCTCTTCGACCGCAACCCCGACGCGGTCTTCTCGCTCGACAGGGAGGGCCGCTACACGAGCGCGAACGACGCCTGCCTCGCCCTCTCCGGCTACGAGCGCGACGAGTTGATCGGCCGGTCGTTCGAGCCGCTGGTGCCCGACGAACATCGCGAGGCCGTCGTCGCCGCGTTCCACACCGTGCTCGGCGGCGACGCGACGCACTTCGAGACGGCGATGCGCCAGAAGTCCGGCCGACTCGTGCAGCTCGCGGTGACGGGCATGCCCATGGTGGTCGGCGGCCAGGTGGTCGGCGTCTTCGGCATCGCCAAGGACCTCACGGCGCAGCGCCAGCTCGAGCGACAGCTCCGCCAGGCGCAGAAGATGGAGGCGGTGGGCCGGCTGGCGGGCGGCGTCGCCCACGACTTCAACAACCTGCTCACGGTCATCAAGAGCTACACGTCGCTGGTGGCCGAGGAGATCGGCGACACGTCTCCCGCGCGCGCGGATCTCGGCCGCATCGGCAACGCGGCGGATCGCGCGGCGGCGCTCACGCGCCAGCTCCTCGCCTTCAGCCGCCAGCAGCTCCTGCAGCCGCGGCGACTCGAGCTGAACGCCGTGGTGTCGGCGCTCGCGGCGATGCTGCGGCGCGTCATCGGCGAGGACATCCTGCTGGAAACGCAGCTCGCGCCAAACGTCGGCGACGTCCACGCCGACCCGGGACAGCTCGAGCAGGTGCTGATGAACCTCGCCGTCAACGCCCGCGACGCGATGCCGAACGGGGGCACGCTCCGACTGCGCACCCACGTGCTCGTCGTGGACCCGAAGCGGCCGAACGCGCGAGAAGGGCTCGCCCCCGGCCAATACGCCGCGCTCGTCGTCGAGGACACCGGCGTCGGCATGGAGCCGGCCGTGATGGCGAGCATCTTCGAGCCGTTCTTCACGACGAAGGCGCCTGGCCAGGGGACCGGGCTCGGGCTGGCCACCGTCTACGGCATCGTCGACCAGAGCGGCGGCTACGTCTACGTGGACAGCGCGCCGGGCGAGGGAAGCCGGTTCACGGTGCTCCTGCCCCGCCTCGACGAGGCGCCGAGCGACTCGCACGTTGCGGCCGCGCCGCCGATGGCGCCGCGCGGTACCGAGGTGATCCTGCTCGTCGAGGACGATCCCGCGGTGCGGGCGATCGTCCGACGGCTCCTCGAGGGGCAGGGCTACACGGTGCTGGAGGCCGCGAACGGGGCGGAGGCCCTGCGACTCGCCGGGTCGCCGGAGGAGCGGATCGATCTCGTGCTCACCGACGTGGTCATGCCCGAGCTGAGCGGGCGCAACCTCGCCGAGCAGCTCGCCGGCATCCGCCCGGGGCTGCGCGTGCTGTTCATGTCCGGCTACACGGACGACGAGATCCTCCGTCGGGGACTCATGCAGCCGGGCTCGGCCTATCTCGAGAAGCCGTTCACCCGCGAGCGCCTGGCGGAAGCCGTTCGCCAATCGCTCGACCGGGGCGCCCGCCCGGGCGCCGGCGCGGGGGACCGATGAGTTTCGGGGGCGATCGCCGTCGAACTGGTCACACTCGACAGGAGACGCCCCCATGTCCACGACACAGGAAACCCCGCGGCTGACCAACCCTGGCGTCCGCCCGGTGGTGCCGCACAAGTTGTTCGTCAACGTCCCGGTGAGGGATCTGCAGCGCTCGATCACCTTCTTCGAGGCGCTCGGCTTCACCTTCAACGCCCAGTTCACCGACGCGACCGGGACGTGCATGCTCGTCGGCGAGGACGCCTACTTCATGCTCCTCACGCGCGAGAGGTTCGCGACCTTCGCGCGCCGGCCGGTGGGCGAGCCGTGGGACGAGACGAGCGCGCTCTTCGCCATCAGCGTGCGCAGCCGCGCCGAGGTGGACGGGATGGTGGCGAAGGCGGTCGACGCCGGCGGCGCCGAGGCAGCCGATCCGGAAGATCACGGATTCATGTACGGGCGGAGCTTCTACGATCCCGACGGGCACCACTGGGAGGTGTTCTGGATGGATCCGGCGGTGATCAACGACTGACGTCGCGACGACCCCTTCAGGAGACGACCATGGCTACTCTTCAGCGCATCGTCCCGAGTCTCTGGTTCGACAGCGAGGCGGAGGACGCGGCGAAGTTCTATTGCGGCATCTTCCCGAACTCGCGGATCACGCAGCTGTCGCGCTACGGCAAGGCGGGCTACGAGATCCATCACCGCCCTGAGGGCTCGGTGATGGTCGTGGCCTTCGAGCTCGACGGACAGCGGTTCACCGCGCTCAACGGCGGGCCCGTGTTCAAGTTCAACGAAGCCATCTCCTTCCAGGTCCTCTGCGACTCGCAGGAGGAGATCGACCACTACTGGGACCGGCTCGCCGAGGGCGGCGATCCCGCGGCGCAGCAGTGCGGTTGGCTCAAGGATCGGTTCGGCCTCTCGTGGCAGGTCATCCCGCGCCACATGCCGGACTTCTCGTCCCCGGCCGGTCAGCGCATGATGACGGCGTTCCTGCAGATGAAGAAGATCGACCTCGCGGCGCTCGACCAGGCGACCGCGGCCGCGGTCTGACCGGACGATGTCGGCCGCGGCCTTTCCCGCCGACCTGCTCGAGCGGCATCGTCCCGCCCTCACGGGCCACTGCTACCGCATGCTCGGCTCCGTCCTCGACGCCGAGGACGCCGTGCAGGAGACGATGCTGCGGGCGTGGAAGGGGATGGATCGATTCCGCGAGCAGTCGTCGCTCGGCACCTGGCTCTATCGCATCGCGACGAACGTCTGCCTCGACACGCTCGAGGCGTCGAAGCGCGTGCGCGTGCGCCCGACCGATGCGTACGCCGAGCCGGCCGCGGTCACCGACGGGATGACGCTCTCGACGCGGTCGCGCGAGCACTGGGTGGAACCGATTCCCGACGTGCTCGCGCTCCCCGCGGAGGGGGAGTGCGATCCCGCCGAGCGAGCGATCCTGAAGGAGAGCATCCGCCTCGCGTTCGTGGCGGCACTGCAGTACCTGCCGCCGCGGCAGCGCGCGGTGCTGCTCCTGACGCAGGTGCTGAGCTGGTCGGCCGCGGAGGCCGCGGCGGCGCTCGGGATGAGCGTCCCCGCGGTGAACAGCGCGCTCCAGCGGGCGCGCGCCACGCTCGACGCACGCAGCCCCGCATCGGTGCCGCGGCCGCTCTCCGCGGAGCAGGACGCGCTGCTCGCGCGCTACGTGGACGCCTTCGAGCGGTACGACATCGACGCGCTCTCCACGCTGCTGCGCGAGGAGGCGACGATGTCCATGCCGCCGTACGAGCTGTGGCTGCGCGGCCGTGCCTCGATCGCGCGCTGGATGCTCACCTACGGCGCGGGCTGCCGCGGCTCGTGCCTCGTCCCCGTGGGAATGGCGAACGGCCTGCCGGCGTTCGCGCAGTACAAGGAGCGTGGAGCCACGCCGTGGGGCCTCGTGCTCCTCGAGCTGGACGGCGACGCGATCGCCGGCTTGCATTACTTCCTCGATACCGAGAAGCTGTTCCCGACCTTCGGGATGCCGACGCAGCTCTGAGACAGCGCATTCTCTTCGTACCTCGCCGATGACCTCCTCCGCCCCCATCCCCACTCCCGTCGCGCCGGACGCCGGCCCTGTCGAACCGGCGCCGCCAGCGCCGCCGCCCGGCCGGCGACGCTTCGACCGCTCGCTGGTCGACGGTCCGCTGGCGCCGGCGGTGTGGAAGCTGGCGTGGCCGGCGGTGCTCACCAACATGATCGGCGGCATGCAGGGGATGGTCGATCACGCGCTCGTCGGCCACCTCGTGGGGTTCACGGGCAACGCGGCGATCGGCGTGAGCTGGCAGATCTTTCTCGTCGTCATCGTGTTCGGCTCCTCGATGTTCATGGGGATGAGCGTCCTCGTCTCGCGGTACGTCGGCGCGGGGGACGGCGAGATGGCGGATCGCACCGTCTACCAGGCATTCCTCGCCGCGATCGCGCTCGCCTTCGGGGTGTTCGCGCCCTTCGGCTACTTCCTCGCCCCGCGGCTGCTCGTGCTCGTGAACGCGGCGCCGGCGGTGCAGCACGAGGCGCTGCCCTTCCTCCGCATCATGTTCGTCTGCAGCAGCGGGATGCTCATCTACTTCATGGTGGGCGGCGCGCTGCGCTCGGCGGGGGACGCCCGCACGCCGATGATCCTCGGCCTGACGATGACCGCGCTCAACGTGGTCCTCAACGTCACGCTCATCCACGGGTTCGGCCCCATCCCGCGCTTCGGCACGAAGGGCGCGGCGATCGGCACGTCCATCGCCTCCGGCACGATCGGCGTGTACGCGCTGTGGAAGCTCTGGCGCGGGGGGTGGGTCGTGTGCTTCCCGCGCGGCGGGAGCTGGGCCCCGGACTGGGGGATCATCCGCTCGCTCTTCCGCTTCGGGCTGCCGACGGGCTTCCAGGGGATCGCCATGAACATCGGCGGCGTGCTGCTGCTCGCGTTCATCGGCTCGCTGGCGCAGAGCGCCGCGGCGCAGGCGGCGTTCGCCATCTCCTACACGGAGCTGTTCTCGCTGGTGACGTGGACGTCGCAGGGGCTCCTCGGCGCCGCCGCGGCGATGGCCGGCCAGAACCTCGGCGCGGGTCGGCCGGAGCGGACGAAGGCGGCGGTGCACGTCGCCGCCCGCTTCGGCTTCACCGGCGCGGTGGCCATCGGCGCCTGCTTCTGGTTCCTGCCGCGCCAGCTCCTCGCGATCTTCGGCATGCACGATCCGGTCGTCGTCGACCTCGGCGTGCAGCTCCTGCGCGTGCTGAGCGTGAGCGGCGCGTTCATCGCCGTCGCGCTCACCTTCACCGGCGGCCTGCAGGGGACGGGCGACACGAAGAGCCCACTCTACATCTCCATCGTGTCGCAGCTCGTGGTGCCGCTCGGGGCCTGCTTCGTGATCTCGCGCGTCGGCACGCTGCACCCGATCGACATCTGGCTGGCGATCCTGGCCGGCCACGCGACGCGCTGCGTCCTGAGCGTGTGGCGCTTCCAGCAGGGGAGGTGGCGGAGCATCGCCGTGGCGTGAGCGGCCGCCGAGCGAGGGGCGGAGGGCGCGCACCTTACGCCGTCGGTCCGCGCCGCCCATGATTGGCGCATCCGATCCTCCGCGCGGCCGCGACCCGCACCTCGAGGCGCCATGAAGAAAGCCATCGGCGACAACATGATCCGCAGGGAGTGGGGGCTCGAGCGGGGGCTGCGGCTCGTGAAGGACGCCGGCTTCGACGGCATCGAGCTCTGGCTCGGCGACATGCCGTGGTTCCAGATGACGACCACCGACGCCGATGTCCGCGCGCTGCGGCGGAAGGTCGAGGACGCGGGCCTCGTCGTGTCGAACGTGTCCACCGGCCTCCACTGGGCCTCGCCGCTCTCGGCGCGCGACCCGAAGATCCGCGCGCAGGCCGCGCGCATCGTCGAGCGGCAGATCGAGACCGCGCAGCTCCTCGGCACCGACGCGATCCTCGTCGTCGCCGGCCTCGTGACCGAGGAGGTGCCATACGAGGAGGTCTACCGGCGCTGCGTGGATGCGCTGAAGGCGCTCGGCGAGACGGCGGCACGCGCCGGCGTGCGCATCGGCTGCGAGAACTGCAACTCCGAGCAGCGCTTCCTCATGAGCCCGCGCGAGTTCCGGCTCTTCCTCGACGACGTGAACAGCCCGGCGGTCGGCATCCATCTCGACGTCGGCAACATCCACGACACCGGCTTCGCCGAGCAGTGGATCGAGATGCACGGCCCGCGGATCACGCGCATCCACCTGAAGGACGTGCTGAAGCACCGCGGCCGCTGCGGTGACCAGAGCGTCTACACGAACCTCTTCCTCGGCGACAACGACTGGCCCGCGATCCGCGCGGCGATGATGAAGGTCGGCTACGACGGCTGGCTCGTCGCCGAGATGGAGGCGCGCTACCGCTACGCGGCCGACCAGCAGCTCCAGGACACGGCGCGCGCGATCGACCGGCTCATCTCCGGACGGCTCTGACGTGGACCTCTCGCGCCGGCGCTTCCTCGGCTGCGCGGCGGCCGGCGTCGCCGGGCTGGCGCTCCCCGCCGGCCTGCGCCGGCGCGTCGGCCCGCCGCCAGACGAGTCGCGCGTCGCCTGCGCGATCGTCGACCTGCGCGACCAGTGCGCCATGCGCGAGTCGCTCGCGGGCTACGAGTCCGCCCTGGCGGGCACCGGCACGGCGTACGTTCGCGCCGCCGCCGAGTCGCTTCCACGCTGCAACGTGGTGATCGTGCCCGCCGCGCTGGCGATCCCACCCGCCCTCGCCGACGCGATGTCGGCCGCGCTGCGGGAGGGAGCGACCGTGATCCTCGAATCGGGCGCCGGCTTCGCCGACGAGGCGAGCCCGGACTTCCGCGCGCACCGGGACGCGTTGCGCGACCGGTTCGGGATCCACGCCGGCGCCCCGGTGCCGCTCTGGCCCAGGCACCCGTCGTCAGGCGGCATCCCCTACGTCGACTACACCTGGCCCTCCGCCGCGCGAGTGCGCGACTTCAGCCGCCTGGTACCGCTCACGGCGCCGCAGGGAGACGCGGCCATCATCGCGCGCGTCGACGGCATGCCCGCGGCGATCCGTCGGCGCATCGGGCGCGGCACGCTCGTGGTGCTCGGCTCGCCGTTAGGCGTCGCGCTGTGGGCGGGGGATGGGGAGGGGGCGAGGTGGTTGCTTCGAGCAAGGGAGAGGGTTTAGGGTCGAGAGTCGAGAGGGAGGCGGTGGGGACGCGGGACGCGTGGTGGCGTGACTGCGTCTCGAGGAACACCTCGGCATGCGTGCGCGCCGGATCTCGACCGGTCGGACGCGCCGCGCGTCCCGCGTCCCGCGTCCCCTCTCTCGACCCTCAACCCTCGCCCCTGCCCTCCATCACGGCCTCCCGTGCGTCCCCCCTCCCGCCCACGTCGGCCTTCCGGTGCTCCCCGCGTGCGACCTGCCGCCGAGGGCGGAGACCATCCGCTGCACCGGTGACGAGGAGCCGAGGCTCTGGAGGCCGGCGAAGTCGGTGCCGATGCCGAGCGAGAACTGCCAGCTGGCCGCCGGGCCGCTGATGCCGTGCGCCGCGTTCGCCGTCAACGTCAACGGCCCGGCCACGGCGATCGACACGCCGCCGGCGAGCGTGCGCGCCGCCCCGAGGCTGTCGCTGCTCGCCAGGTCCCCGTCGAAGCCCAGCGTCCCGCCGACGCGGCTCGTGAACTGGTACGACCCCTCGAGATCGCCCCACGTCGCGTTCGAGCCGCCGAGCGCGCCGGAGAGGGCGTAGTCCGTCAGCGGGCGGCCGGCGCCCGCGTACACCGAGATCCGGTCCGTCGGCTGGAAGCTCGCCCCGACGTTCACGCTATAGCCCACGCTCCCGCTCCCGAAGCCCGTGGCGGTGTCCCCCACCGGCAGCGACACGCCGAAGCCGACGCCGAGCGTCGTCGAGTGGAAGCTGTGATCGTACGACAGCTCGAGCGGGAGGTCCGTGAGCCCGCTCGTGCTGCCGCCGCCGAGCGAGGAGGGATAGATGGACTGCGCGAACGCCGGCGTCATCCCGAGGGCGAACCCCGCGCCGGGGTGCCAGCGAAGCACCGCGGTGACCCCCGTCTGCGTCCGTCCATCGCTCAGTCCCAGCGCGCCGGCGGTGGCGCCGTAGGTCACCTTCGGCGTGGCGTCGATGCCGGCGTCGGCGCTGGCGGAAGCTCCGGCGGCGGGAGTGCTGTCGGCGGGGCCTGGGGTCGCGCTCTGGGCGTCGAGCATGGCCGGGCCGAGCGCGAGCGCGGCGACGAGGAAGCGGATTCGGGAGCGCATGAGGATTGGGAGACGAGGGCAGAACGGGTCTACCTTCTGGACTGTCGCGAAGGCTCGGCAGCAACGCCCTTAGCGCCTTCTTAGCGGCCCGAAGATCTCCCGCAGGTCGTCCGCCGATCGCGGCGCGGGAACCCCGCGGACCGGAGGGTCATTGAAGCGGGGGCGAGCCGTGTCATCACACGCCGGCGCGACGTAGCTTCTTCCTCCGTGGACTTCTCGCACCTCTCCGCCACCCTCAGCGCGAACCCCGCGCTGGCGCTCCCGCTGCTGTTCGCGGGGGGCGTGCTCACGAGCTTCACCCCCTGCATCTACCCCATGATCCCGATCACGGTCGCGATCGTCGGGGGGGAGGAGGCCGCCGCGCGCACGGCGGGCGTTCCCGGGCGGCGCCGCTGGCGCCCGCTCGCGCTGACGCTGACCTACGTGCTCGGGCTCGCCCTGGTGTACTCCGCGCTCGGCGTCTTCGCCGGGCTCACGGGAACGCTCTTCGGCAGCGTGAGTACGAATCCCTGGTTGTACTTCGCCATGGCCAACGTGCTCGTGCTCGCGGCGCTGGCCATGCTCGACGTCCTGCCGGTGCGCGTGCCGTCGGCGCTCCTCGCGCGGGCGTCCACCGCGGGCACGGCGGGTCGCTTCTCGGGCGCGCTCGTCATGGGGGCGATGTCGGGGCTCGTCGCCGCGCCGTGCGGGGCGCCGGTGATGGCGGCGGTGCTGACGTGGGTGACGACGACGAAGAGCGCGGTGCTCGGGTTCGCCTATCTCTTCGTGTTCTCGCTCGGCATGTGCGCGCTGCTCGTCGTCGCCGGCCTCTTCTCCGGCTCGCTGGCGAGGCTGCCGCGCGCGGGGTTCTGGATGGTGTGGATCAAGCGCGGCTTCGCGCTCGTCATGCTCGGCGTCGCCGAGTACTATCTCGTCAAGATGGGACAGGTGCTGATATGAGACAGTCGTCGCCACTGCTCACCGCACGTCGGCTCGCCACCGCCGCGGCGTTCGCCGGGCTCGCCGCCGTCGTCGCGCCCCGTGTCGCGCGGGCGCAGGAGATGGGGCTCGAGCTGGGGACGCGCGCGCCAGCGGCGGTGGTGCAGACGCTCGACGGCCGGCCGTTCGACCTCGCGCGCATCGTCGGGCAGGGGCCGACGCTGATCGAGTTCTGGGCGACGTGGTGCCCGAACTGTCGCGAGCTCGAGCCGACGCTGAAGTCCGTCGCGGCGAAGTACCGCGGGCGGGTGCGCTTCGTCGGCGTCGCCGTCTCGGTGAACGAGTCGCCGGAGCGCGTGCGGCTCTTCGTGCAGAAGCACGGGCTGCCCGGCGAGCAGTACTTCGACGCGAAGGGCGCGGCGACCGGCGCGTACGACGCGCCGGCGACGTCGTATGTCGTCGTCCTCGACCGCACGGGTCGCGTGGTGTACACGGGACTCGGCGGCGACCAGGACCTCGACGCGGCGATCAGGAAGGCACTGTAGCGGCTCGGCGGGGGCTCTCCGCACCTCGCTTTCCGGGGCGCGCCCGACGCCCCGCGCGCGGATTCCGCCCTACGGTACGGTGGATACGTACCCGGAGGCGAAGTCATGTCGCGCAGCAGAAGCATCATCCTCGCCACCGCGGGGGTGCTGGCCGCCTGGGTCTGGGCGTGCCAGCGCGAGACGAAGCACGCCTCGCTCGGCGGCACGGCCACCGCGGCCTACCAGCAGCAGCAGCTCGCCGCGTTCGCGCCGCTCCCCGCCACGGTCGCGTCGAACACGAACCCGGCGACGGCGGCGCGCGTCGCGTTAGGCAGGCAGCTCTACTACGAGGAGGTGCTGTCCGACGCGCACGATCTCTCGTGCAACGGCTGCCATCCGCTGAACGGCTACGGCGCCGACGGACGCCGCGTCAGCCTGGGCCACCGCGGGCAGGAGGGGAGCCGCAACGCGCCGTCGGTGTACAACGCCGCCGGGCACGTCGCGCAGTTCTGGGACGGCCGCGCGCCCGACGTCGAGGCGCAGGCGAAGGGGCCGATCCTCAACCCCGCCGAGATGGGGATGCCGGACAGTGGCGCGGTGCTCGCGCACCTGCGCGCGTCGCCGGCGTACCGCGCGGCCTTCCGCGCCGCGTTCCCGCGCGAGTCGCAGCCGATCACGTACGACAACGTCGGCCAGGCGATCGGCGCCTTCGAGCGCGGCCTGCTGACGCCGGGGCGCTGGGACAGCTACCTGCAGGACGACTCGGCGGCGCTGACCACCGACGAGCGCGAGGGGTTCGCGACCTTCGTCGCCGCCGGCTGCCAGAACTGCCACAACGGCGCCTACGTCGGCGGGAACAGCTTCCAGAAGGTGGGGCTCGTGCGCGACTGGCCGTCCCGCACCGACAGCGGCCGCTTCGCCGTGACGCGGAGCCCGTCGGACGCGATGGTCTTCAAGGTTGCCTCGCTCCGGAACGTGGCGAAGACCGGCCCCTACTTCCACGACGGCTCCATCGCCTCCCTCGACTCGGCGGTGAAGCTGATGGCGCGCCACCAGCTCGGCCGCGAGCTGACCGACCACGACGCGCACGCCATCGCGACCTGGCTCGGGGCGCTGACGGGGGAGATACCGGCGGCGTACATCGGGAAGAACTAGGGTCGAGGGTCGAGGGTCGAGGGTCGAGGGTCGAGGGTCGAGGGTCGAGGGT
>CAMLIT010000067.1 GCA_946480295.1 uncultured Gemmatimonadota bacterium | reverse complement strand
GCCAGAGCCACGACGAGAACCAGGTGTCGAGCACGTCCTCGTCCTGGCGCACCGGGCCGCCGCAGCGCGGGCAGGTCGTGACGTCGTCGCGGCTGACGATCACGTTGTCCGGCGCGGGGCAGGCGTCGCAGTACCACACCGGGACGCGGTGCCCCCACCAGAGCTGCCGCGAGATGTTCCAGTCGCGGATGTTCTCGAGCCAGTTGACGTACACCGCCTCCCACCGCTCGGGGAGGATGCGCACGCTCCCGTCGCGCACCGCCTGCAGCGCCGGGCGCGCGAGCGGCTCCATGCGCACGAACCACTGGTCCGACAGCCGCGGCTCGACGACGGTGTCGCAGCGGTAGCAGTGCCGCACCGCGTGCTGGTGCGGCTCCATCTTCACGAGCGCACCGCTCTCGCGCAGCAGCGCGACGATCCGCTCGCGCGCCGTGAAGCGGTCCACGCCGCGCAGCTCCGCCGGCACGCGCCCCTCGGCCGCCGCGACCTCGTTCAGCACGCCGTGCGCGTCGATCACCACCGGCATGGCGAGGCCGTGGCGCTTGCCGACGTCGAAGTCGTTCGCGTCGTGCGCCGGCGTGATCTTCACCACGCCGGTGCCGAACGCGGGATCCGCGTATGCATCGGCGATGACGGGGATCTCGGCGCCGACGATCGGCAGCCGCACCGTCTTGCCGATGAGGTCCTGGTAGCGCTCGTCGTCGGGGTTCACCGCGACGGCGACGTCGCCGAGCATCGTCTCCGGGCGCGTCGTCGCCACCGTCACGCTGCGCGCGCCGTCGCCCGAGACGGGGTAGGCGATGTGGTAGAGCCGCCCCGCCTCGTCGTTGAACTCCGCCTCCTCGTCGCTGAGCGAGGTGAGGCAGCGCGGGCACCAGTGGATGACGCGATAGCCCTTGTAGATCAGCCCGCGCTCGTACAGACGCACGAACGCCTCGCGCACGGCGCGCGACAGCTCGGGGGAGAGCGTGTACGCGGTGCGCGACCAGTCGGCGGAGGCGCCGATGGCGCGGAGCTGCCGGAGGATCGTGCCCCCCGTCTCCTCGACGAACTGCTCGGTGCGGCGGACGAAGGCCGCGCGCCCGAGGTCGAAGCGGGTCTTCCCCTCCTGGGCGACGAGGCGCTCGACGACGTTCTGCGTGGCGATGCCGGCGTGGTCGGTGCCGGGCACCCAGAGCGCCTCGGTGCCACGCATGCGCGCCCACCGGACGAGCACGTCCTGGATCGAGTTGTTCAGCCCGTGGCCGACGTGGAGGATCGCCGTGACGTTCGGCGGGGGCATGACGATCGTCCACGGCTCGCGCGGCCCGCCGACGCGGTCCGACCGCGCGGCCTCCGCATGGAAGCACCCGGCCTCCATCCACTGGTTGTAGATGTCGGCTTCGGTGGCTGCCGGGTCGTAGCGATCGGGAAGGGACATGCGTGTGGTGCGAGCGGGGCGAGCGGGTAACGGGCTTGGCGGATTGAAGTTAACGAGGGACGCGGGGGGAGGGAGCGGGGCGGGGGACGAGGGACGGGGAACCACGTCCTTCGTCGTTGGTCATTGGTTCTTGGCGAGCCGCTCGGGATGCTCCTGGTGCACTCCCGCGCGGCCCGCCAATGACGAAGAACCAACGACCAATCACGTCCTTGCGCGTCCCGCATCCCGCGTCCCGCGAAAAAGCCCCGGCCGGGAAGCCGGGGCCCTCTGGGTCGAGCAGACGAGCGGCGCCAGGACGATCAGTCCCCCGGCGAGATCTCCCCGGGTCCCAGGTCCTCCGCGCTCTCCGCGCGCGACGCCTGGCGGTTGGCCTGCGGCGGGTTGGCGACGTGGTCGCCCTTCGGCACCCCCGAGGGCGCGATCGGCGAGCCGCCGGTGCGGTCGCCCTTCGGCGGCTGGCGGCGGCGACGGCGCTCGGCGAGCCCTTCGAGGTCGCCGGCCGCGTTGCGGACCGCGTCGGCCTCGTTCTGCCAGCGCTCCTCCAGCTCGACGCGCGGGTCGGCGTGGCGGTCCACGTCGCGCGAGGTGCCCTGCCGCCGGCGGCCGGTGCCGATGATGTTGCTCTCCCAGCGCGCCTCGGTGAGCCCGGGGTCGCCCTCGCGCGCGCGGCGCGCCGCGTCGGCGAAGCGCTCCTCCTCGCTCCCCACCGCCAAACGATTGACGACGGTGTCGACGCCGGGGACGCCGCGCGCCACCGTCACCGCGCGCTCCGCCTCGTCCTCCGTCTCGACCCAGCCGGCGAGCTCGATCATCCCCTCGCCGATCGAGCCGATGTCGATGGCGCGCTCGCTCAGCGTCGGATCGTTGCGGAAGGCCTCGAGGACGCGCTCCTCCAGCATCTCGTCGTAGCCTTCCTCGAGCTCGTCGGTCTCGTAGTCCTCGAGCTCGTCCTCGTCGGGGAGCTCGTGGCCGCGCGCGCCCATGCCGTACTCCTCGCCGCGGTGGCGGTGCAGGCGCGAGCGCAGGCGCGTCCCCATGCCGCCGATGCCGCCGGTCTTCTGGGCGACGAGCATCCCCGCGGCGAAGCCGGCGACGGCGCCCACCAGGATGCCGACGATGGTGCCGGTGGACAGCGTCTCCTCATCGCGATAACGGAAGGACCGCATGCGTCAGACCTGTGGCGGAGGTTGTTGCCGAAGGATAGCTTACGCGGGAGCTTTCTGCGACACCGCCCGCAAGAAAAAGGCCACCTGTCTCATGCGTGTCTCCACTCGCCAACCGTCGTCCGCGGATGCATCCGCCGAGCGCGTGCCGCTCCGCCGCGTCGTGTTGTGGACCACGCTGGCCGTGCTGCTGCTCGCCGGCGTCGCGCTCGCGTTCCTGTTCGGCCGCGGCATGACGCCGCTGCTCTGAGCCGTTCTCGCTTCACCGGGATTCGCACCACATGGAAGTCGATCGTTCGACGGAGATGCTGACGCTCACGCTCCCCGACGGTTCGGAGCGCAACGTCGCCACGGGCACGCTGCCCACCGAAGTCATCAAGTCGATCAGCGAGGGATTGCTGCGCGCCGCCGTGGCCGTGGAGGTCAACGGCCACGTGCAGGATCTCGTCACGCCGTTGCGCGAGAGCGGTCGCTTCCGCGTGCTGACGGCGAAGGACGCGCCCGCCCTCGACGTGCTCCGCCACTCCGCCGCGCACGTCCTCGCGACGGCGGTGCGGCGCGTCCGCCCCGACGCGAAGATCGGCTTCGGCCCGGCGATCGAGGACGGCTTCTACTACGACTTCGAGGTGGACCACCCCTTCACCCCGGAGGACCTCGAGCGCTTCGAGGCCGAGATGAAGAAGGTCGCCTCGGAGAAGCTCCCCTTCGAGCGGCGCGAGGTGAATCGCGCCGAGGCGCAGCGGCTGTTCGTCGAGGACCCGCTCAAGCTCGAGCGGCTCGCGGAGCTCGGCGACGACGAGGTGATCTCCGTCTATCGCGACGGCCAGTTCCTCGACCTCTGCCGCGGCCCGCACGTCCCCGACACGTCCTTCGTCAAGAACTTCAAGCTCCTCAACACCGCGGGCGCGTACTGGCGCGGCGACGAGAAGCGCCAGATGCTGCAGCGCATCTACGGCACCGCGTGGTTCAAGAAGGAGGACCTCGAGCAGTACCTCTTCCGGATCGAGGAGGCGAAGCGCCGCGACCACCGCAAGCTGGGGCGCGAGCTCGACCTCTTCATGTTCCATCCGGTGTCGCCCGGCGCGGCCTTCTGGACGGAGCGCGGCACGACGATCTACACCGCGCTCCTCGAGTACGTGCGCGAGCTGCAGCGCGACCACTGGAAGGAGATCAAGACGCCGCTGCTGTACAACAAGGCGCTGTGGGAGCAGTCCGGCCACTGGGGGAAGTACAAGGAGAACATGTTCCTCGTCCTCGACACCGAGACGGGCGAGCACGACATGTCCCTCAAGCCGATGAACTGCCCCTCGCACTACCTGATGTACCTCGCCAAACGGCACTCGTACCGCGAGCTGCCGCTGCGCTTCGCGACCTTCGACGTCCTGCACCGCAACGAGGTGACGGGCGCGCTGTCGGGGCTCACCCGCGTGCGGCAGTTCCAGCAGGACGACTCGCACATCTTCATCCGCGAGGAGCAGATCGCGAGCGAGGTGCGCTTCCTCGCCGACTTCATCCTGAACTACTACCGGACCTTCGGGCTGACGGCGACGGTGAAGTTCGCCACCCGCCCCGAGGTGCACATCGGCGACGACGCGCTCTGGGACCGCGCCGAGGGCGCGCTGCGCAGCGCGCTCGAGGCCACCGGCATGCCCTACGAGCTGAAGCCGGGCGACGGCGCGTTCTACGGCCCGAAGATCGACTTCGACGTCACCGACTCGCTCGGCAGGGCGTGGCAGCTCGGCACGATCCAGCTCGACTACAACGCGCCGGAGCGTTTCGACCTGCTCTACGTCGGCGAGGACAACGCCGAGCACCGCCCGGTGGTGATCCATCGCGCGGTGAGCGGCTCGTTCGAGCGCTTCATCGCCATCCTCATCGAGCACTTCGCCGGCGCGTTCCCGCTCTGGCTCGCGCCGGAGCAGGTGACGGTGATCCCGATCAATCCGGCGCAGGCGCCCGCCGCCGCCGACCTGGCCCGCCGCCTGCGCGAGGCGGGGCTCCGCGTCGGCTACGAGGAGGGCGAGGACTACCGCGAGCGCATCAAGTATGCGTCGCGCATGAAGGTGCCGTACATGGCCATCCTCGGCCAGCGGGAGGTCGAGGCTGGCACCGTCGCCGTGCGGCTGCGCGGGGCGGAGAAGAAGCAGGAGATCATCCCGGTCGACGAGTTCATCGCGCGCCTCGTCGAGGAGAATCGCACGCGCGCCCTCGCGCCGCTGGCGCAGGGCTGACCATTATCGCACGGAGAACCACCGCTCATGTCCGAAGTCGGCAACGGCCGCGATCGCAGCGAAGCCCGCAAGTGGATCATCGGCGTCATCGTCGTGGTGCTCGTCCTCGTCGTGTTCCTCATTCGCAACCAGGCGTGATTGTCCGTCGTCGACGGCGGGGGTTAGCTTTCAGGGGCTAACCCACGGGGACGTGATCTCATGACGGATACATCGCGGCAGGCGGTCATCGTCTCGGCGGCCCGCACGCCGATCGGCAAGTACCTCGGTTCACTCGCCTCGCTCACCGCCCCGGAGCTCGGGGCGATCGCCATCCGCGCCGCGCTCGAGCGCTCCGGCGTCGCCCCCGGCGACGTCCAGGAAGTCATCATGGGCAACGTCATCCAGGGCGGCGTCGGACAGGCGCCCGCCCGGCAGGCGGCGTTGAAGTCGGGGATCCCGGCGACGGTCTCCGCGCTCACGGTGAACAAGGTCTGCGGCTCCGGCCTCAAGGCGGTCATGCTCGCCGCGCAGGCCATCAAGGCGGGCGACGCCGACGTCATCGTCGCCGGCGGCCAGGAGTCCATGTCCAACGCGCCGTACTACAACTACGGCATGCGCGCCGGCGTGAAGCTCGGCGACCAGACGCTCGTCGACGGCATGATCCGCGACGGCCTCTGGTGCGCCGCGTGCGACGTCCACATGGGCGGCCACGCCGAGTACACGGCGCGCAAGGCGAACATCACGCGGCAGGCACAGGACGAGTTCGCGGCGAAGTCGCACCAGAAGGCCGTCGCCGCGCAGAAGGGGGGAAAGTTCAGGGCGGAGATCGTCCCCGTCGAGATCCCCGGCCGCAAGGGACCGACGGTCGTCGACACCGACGAGGGGCCGCGCGCCGACTCCACCGTCGAGTCGCTCGGCAGGCTCCGTCCCGCCTTCCCGTCGAAGAACGCGCGCGCCGAGGACCTCTCCGTCACCGCCGGCAACGCGTCGAGCCTCAACGACGGCGCCGCGGCGCTCGTCGTCACCTCCGAGAGCTACGCGAAGGCCCACGGCCTGAACATCCTCGGCCGCGTCACCGCCTACGCCACCGGCGCCGTCGAGCCGCAGGAGCTCTTCTTCGCGCCGATCTACGCCGTCCGCAACCTGATGAAGAAGGCGGGCACGAAGATCGGCGACTACGACCTCATCGAGGCCAACGAGGCGTTCGCGTCGCAGGCCCTCGCCGACGGGCAGGAGCTCGGCTGGGACTGGAACCGCGTGAACGTGAACGGCGGGGCCATCGCGCTCGGCCACCCCATCGGCGCCAGTGGCGCGCGCGTGCTCACGACGCTGCTCTACGCCATGCAGGACCGCAACGCCAGCACCGGACTCGCGACCCTCTGCCTCGGCGGCGGGGATGCGGTCGCGCTCAGTGTCTCCCGATCCTGAACAGGACATGACCACCTCCTCTCGCTTCCTCACTCTCCGCGCCCGCGACTCGCGCCTCCTGCTCCTCGGCATCGCCGGCTTCGTGCTGGCCACCGCCGCCGCGTCGCAGGTCGCCATCCCGCTCCCCGGCACGCCGGTGCCGTTCACGCTCCAGCCGATGCTCGTCATCCTCGCCGGGATGATGCTCGGCCCCGTGGCGGGGGCGACGAGCATGGCGCTCTACCTCGCCGCCGGCGCGGCAGGACTCCCGGTGTTCACGCCGATCGGCGCGCCGGGCGTCGCGCGACTCCTCGGCCCCACGGGCGGCTACCTGCTCGCGTATCCGGCGGCCGCGTACGTCGCCGGCATCCTCGCGCAGCGCTTCCCGCGCTTCGCCGGGCGCGCCCTCGCCGGCATCGCCGGCATGGTCGTCCTCTTCGCCGGCGGGATCGCGCAGCTCACGGTGCTCACCGGCAGCGCGGCGACCGCGCTGGCGCTCGGCGTCACGCCCTTCGCGGCGCTCGACATCGTGAAGGCGCTGCTCGCCGCCGGCCTCACGACGCGCCGGACGTCCACCACGACCGATTGAACGCGAGATCGTTCTGGTACGCCGGGGGGTCGGGGCTGCTCCGCACCCCCTGGCGCATCCTGCTCTTCTGCATCGTGCTCGTCCCGTGCGCCTTCTTCGCGGCGTACACCGTCGGGCCGATCGCCAGCACGCTCTACCTGGCGGCCGGCGTGCAGCCCGGACCCGTGACACCGGACTGGATCGAGCTCGCGACCGCCCTCTTCGCCACCTTCGTCGTCCTCCGCCTCGTCGACCACCTTCCGTGGGCGACGATCGGCCTCGGACGTGACGATGCCCGCCCCGCGCTCCTCGCGCGGGGCTTCGTCGTTGGGGCCCTGGCGATCGGGGTCCCCATCCTCGTCCTCGTCGGCGCGCACTGGTTCGTCCCCGCGGCGGGCGAGCGCGAGGCGTGGCTCCCGGCGACCTTCCGGGTCTCGCTCTTCCTCCTCCCCGCCGCGCTCGCCGAGGAGCTGCTCTTTCGTGGTTACATTTTCTCCGTCCTGCGCCGGGTCGTCGGGTGGCGGATCACCCTGGTGATCACGAGCCTGCTGTTCGGGCTCGTGCACCTGATGAACCCCGGCGCGACGCTGTACTCGCTCGCGCTCGTGGTGCTCGCCGGATTCTTCCTCGGTGGCATCCTCGTCGCGACGGGCAGCCTCTACGCCTCGTGGATGGCGCATTTCGCGTGGAACTGGACGATGGCCGTGGTCTTCCACACGGCCGTGAGCGGCATCGCGGTCTATCCGATGGAGTTTCCCGACTACCGCTACGTCGAGCGCGGGCCGGACTGGGTGACGGGCGGCGTGTGGGGACCGGAGGGGGGCGCGGCGGCCGGGCTCGGGATGGTGGGCGGGATCGCGTACCTTATCGCGCGGCGCAGGCGCCGCGGGGAGTCATAGCATGGCCGACCGCGTGGCGGTCCTCGGTGCTGGACAGATGGGCAACGGCATCGCCCACGTCTTCGCCCAGAGCGGCTTCGACGTGACGATGATCGACGTCTCGAAGGACGCGCTGGAGAAGGGAAGGGCGACGATCGCCACGAACCTCGATCGGCAGATCAGGAAGGGGACCCTCCAGGCCGCCGAGAAGGACGCGATCCTCGCGCGCGTGAAGACCGCCGACGCGATGGACGCGATCGGCGACGCGACGCTCGTCGTCGAGGCGGTGACGGAGAACCGCGACCTCAAGTTCCGGATCTTCGGCGACATGGACCGCCTCGCGCGCCCCGACGCGATCCTCGCGTCGAACACGAGCTCGATCTCGATCACGGAGATCGGCGCGCGCACCGCGCGCCCCGACAAGGTCATCGGCATGCACTTCATGAACCCGGTGCCGGTGATGCAGCTCGTGGAGATCATCCGCGGCCTCGCGACGTCGGACGAGACGACGCGCCGCGTCGTCGACCTGGCGAAGGCGGTGGGCAAGACGCCGGTCGAGGTGCAGGACTATCCCGGCTTCGTGGCGAACCGGATCCTCATGCCGATGATCAACGAGGCGATCTACTGCCTGATGGAAGGCGTGGGGACCGCCGAGGCGATCGACACGGTGATGAAGCTGGGGATGAATCATCCGATGGGACCGTTGGCGCTCGCGGACCTCATCGGGCTGGATACGTGCCTGTCGATCCTCGAAGTCCTGCATTCGGGGCTCGGCGATCCGAAGTACCGTCCCTGCCCGCTGCTGAGGAAGTACGTGGCGGCGGGGTGGCTGGGGCGGAAGAGCAAGAGGGGATTTTATGCGTATTGAGGGGCCTGCCTCGGTACGCGGTCGTTGGTCGTTGGTCATTGGTCTTTGGCCCGCCGCTCGGGAAGCCGCCGGTGGCATCCCGAGGCTCGCCAACAACGAAGAACCAATGACCAACAACGTTCTCGACTGATGGCCTGGGCTCTCACCCCCCTCACCGACGAGCAGCGCCAGATCCAGCAGATGGCGCGCGAGTTCGCCGAGCAGCAGATCGCCCCCCACTCGGCGCAGTGGGACCGCGACGCCTACTTCGACCCGGCCCTGCCGAAGCAGCTCGGGGATCTCGGCTTCCTCGGCATGCTCCTCCCCGAGAAGTACGACGGCCTCGGGCTCGACATGCTGACCTATCTCGTCGCGCTCGAGGAGATCGCGAAGGTGGACGCGTCGGTCGCCGTCATGATGAGCGTCCACAACTCGCTGCCGACGCAGATGATCCTGCGCTGGGGGACGGAGGAGCAGAAGGAGCGCTTCCTCAAGCCGATGGCGCGCGGCGAGATGCTCGGCGCGTTCGCGCTGTCCGAGCCCGACGCCGGGTCCGACGCGGCGTCGCTGCGCACCCAGGCGGTGCGCGACGGCGACGGCTACGTCCTCAACGGGACCAAGGCGTGGGTGTCGAGCGGGTCGTACGCCGGCGCGATCGTCGCCATGGCGCGCACCGACACGCCGCGCGACCGGCGCGGCGCGCGCGGCATCAGCGCGTTCGTCGTCACCCCCGACCTCCCGGGCTTCCACGTCGGCCGGAAGGAGGACAAGATGGGGCTGCGCGCGTCGCCGACGGTGCAGCTCACCTTCGACAACCTCCGCGTGCCCCGGGCCAACCTGCTCGGCGAGGAGGGGAAGGGGTTCGTCTACGCCATGCAGTCGCTCGACAACGGCCGGCTCGGCATCGCCGCGCAGGCCGTCGGCATCGCCGCCGCGGCGCTCCGCCACGCCACGGACTATGCGGCGGTGCGCAAGCAGTTCGGGAAGCACATCAACCAGTTCGAGGCGATCCAGTTCAGGCTCGCCGACATGGCGACGAAGGTCAGCGCGTCGCGGGCGCTCCTCCACGCCGCCGGTACGGCGAAGGACCGCGGCGAGCACGTCACCCAGTTCAGCGCCATGGCCAAGCTGATGGCCAGCGAGACGGCGATGTGGGTGACGACCCAGGCGATCCAGATCTTCGGCGGCTACGGCTACGTGAAGGAATACCCGGTCGAGCGCCTGTTCCGCGACGCGAAGGTGACGGAGATTTACGAGGGGACTTCGGAGATCCAGCGCATCGTCATCTCGAGAGAGCTGTACAGCACTTCAGTCAGATAGTCGTCAGGAACGAGGAACTGGTAACGACGACTCGACCAACTAATTCCTAGGTCACTATTTCCTGCTCTCTATGAACATCTTCGATTCGCTCGCCTCGATGGGCCACGAGCAGCTCGTGCTCTGCCATGATCCGGCGACCGGCTATCGCGGCATCATCGCCATCCACAGCACCGTCCTCGGTCCGGCGCTCGGCGGCACGCGCTTCTGGAACTACGCCAGCGACGACGAGGCGATCGTCGACGCGCTGCGCCTCGCGCGCGGGATGACGTACAAGAACGCCGTCGCGGGGCTCAACCTCGGCGGCGGCAAGTCGGTCATCATCGGCGACAACCGCACGGCCAACCGCGAGATGATCTTCCGCGCGCACGGCCGCTTCGTCGAGAGCCTCGGCGGCCGCTACATCACCGCGGAGGACGTCGGCACGAGCACCGCGGACATGGACTACGTGCACATGGAGACCGACTACGTCTCCGGGCTCGCCGGCCGCTCCGGCGATCCCTCCCCCGTCACGGCGCACGGCGTCTTCCGCGCCATCCAGGCGTCCGCCCGCCAGAAGTGGGGGAGCGACGACCTCACCACGCGCACCGTCGCCATCCAGGGATGCGGCCACGTCGGCTACTTCCTCGCCAAGGAGCTGCACGGCGCCGGCGCGAAGCTCGTCGTCACCGACATCGACCCCGAGCGCGTCAAGCGGCTGGTGAACGAGTTCGGCGCGCACCCCGTGCAGCCGGAGGAGATCTACTCGGTGGCGGCCGACATCTTCGCCCCCTGTGCCCTCGGGGCGATCCTCAACGACCAGACCATCCCCGTGCTCCAGGCGCCCGTCATCTGCGGCGGCGCCAACAACCAGCTCCTCGAGGAGCGGCACGGCCAGGAGCTCGAGCAGCGCGGCTTCCAGTACACCCCGGACTACGTCGCCAACGCCGGCGGCGTGATCAACGTCTACAGCGAGCTCGCGGGCTGGACCTCCGCCCGCGCCTTCCGCAAGGCGGACGAGATCTACGACACGGTGCTGAAGGTGTTCGCGATCGCGAAGGACGAGGACATCCCGACCTACCTCGCCGCCGACCGCCTCGCCGAGCAGCGCATCGCCTCCGTGGGCTCGATGGTGCGGACGTGGCCGCAGTGGCCGAACAAGTGAGGGGCGCAGCCCCTTCCGCCCTTACGGATGACACGGACGACGTAGGTGGTTCTTGGTTGTTCGTTTCTGGCGGGCCGCTCGGGACGCCATGGCGTCCCGAGGCAGGCCAATGACCAACGACCAATGACCAACAGCGTTCAGAGTTGACATGGATCAGCGAGACAAGATTCTGATTGCCTCCGACCACGCCGGCTTCGAGCTGAAGGAGAAGCTCGAGCGGGCGCTGGAGCGGCTCGGCTACGACGTGTCGGACCTCGGCACCGACAGCCCCGACTCCACCGACTACGCCGACTACGCGCATCCGCTCGCGCAGCGTGTGTCGTCGGGCGAGGCGCGGCGCGGGGTGCTCCTCTGCGGCACGGGGCTCGGCATGAGCTACGTCGCCAACCGCTATCCGCACGTGCGCGCCTCCGTGGCGTGGACCCCCGAGATCGCCGAGCTCGCGCGCCGGCACAACGACTCGAACGTGCTCGTGCTCCCCGCGCGCTTCCTCTCCGAGGAGGATGGCGTGCGCATCCTGCGCACCTGGCTCGACACGCCGTTCGAGGGCGGGCGCCACGAGCGGCGCGTCGCCAAGATCGAGCGCGACGCGGACGCCGATGTGTCCACCGCGCCGCATCACGACAATCCGGAGACTCAGAAATGACTGGTTGGGCGAGCTGGCATCGTTGTCCCCCGGGCGAGGCGCTGCGCGCCGCGGACCCCGCCATCGCGGCGCTCATCGAGCGCGAGATCGAGCGCCAGAACGAGGGGCTCGAGCTGATCGCCAGCGAGAACTTCGTCTCCCCGGCGGTGCTCGAGGCCATGGGCTCGCCGCTGACGAACAAGTACGCCGAGGGGCTCCCCCGCAAGCGCTACTACGGCGGGTGCGAGGTCGTCGACGAGGTCGAGCAGCTCGCCATCGACCGCGCGAAGCAGCTCTTCGGCGCCGACCATGCGAACGTCCAGCCGCACTCCGGCGCGCAGGCCAACTTCGCCGCGATGTTCGCCGTCCTCCAGCCGGGCGACACCTTCCTCGGCATGGACCTGTCGAACGGCGGGCACCTGACGCACGGCTCGCCGGTGAACTTCTCCGGCATCCTCTATCGCGCGATCTCGTATGGCGTCACCGACGACGGCTACATCGACTACGACGACATGCGCCGCAAGGCGCGCGAGCACCGGCCGCGGCTCATCCTCGCCGGCTACAGCGCGTACTCGCGCGTCATCGACTTCGCCGCCTTCGCCGAGGTGGCGAAGGAGGTCGGCGCGCTGTTCATGGTGGACATGGCGCACTTCGCCGGTCTCGTCGCCGCCGGGGTGTACCCGTCGCCGGTGCCGCACGCCGACATCGTCACCACCACCACGCACAAGACGCTGCGCGGCCCGCGCGGCGGCATGATCCTCTGCCGTGAGGCGCAGGCGAAGGCGATCGACAAGGCGGTGTTCCCCGGCACCCAGGGCGGCCCGCTGGAGCACGTCATCGCCGCCAAGGCCGTGGCGTTCCGGGAGGCGCTCGACCCCTCCTTCAAGCGCTACAGCCAGCAGGTCGTCGCCAACGCCAAGGCCCTCGCCGCGGCGCTCGCCGGCCGCGGCTTCCAGATCGTCTCCGGCGGCACCGACAACCACCTCATGCTCGTCGACCTGCGCAACAAGGGGCTCACCGGCAAGGTGGCGCAGGCGGCGCTCGACAACGCCATGATCACGGTGAACAAGAACACCGTGCCGAAGGAGACGCAGTCGCCCTTCGTCACGAGCGGCATCCGCGTCGGCACGCCGGCGGTGACGACACGCGGCATGAAGGAGGGCGAGATGCAGCGCATCGCCGAGCTGATCGACCGCGTGCTGCAGGCGCCCGAGGACGAGTCGGTGCTCGAGGGCGTGCGCCGCGACGTCAGGGCGCTCACCGCGTCCTTCCCGCTGTACCCCGCGCCGAGCGCGGTCGACGCATGACGACTCCCGCCTCCCGCCCGCCGCTCCGGTGCTCTCCATAGGACCCGACGGCCTCGCGGCCGCGCGCGACCGGCTCGCGGCCATCCCGAGCGTGTCGCTCTTCGACGGGCCCACCCCCGTCGAGGAGCTCGCGCGCCTGCGCGACGCGCTCGGCGGCGGCCCGCGCCTCCTCGCCAAACGCGACGACGCGATCCCCTTCGGCTTCGGCGGCAACAAGGTGCGCAAGCTGCAGCTCGTCGGCGCCGCCGCCCTCGCCGAGCGCGCCGACCTCCTCATCACCTGCGGCGGCGTGCAGTCCAACCACCTGCGCGCCACCGCCGCCGCCGCCGCGAAGCTCGGCCTCGACTGCGTCCTCGTCGCCAACGGCGCGCCGCCGCAGCATCCCACCGCCAACGCCCTCCTCGACCGGCTGCTCGGGGCGCGGGTGGAGTACGTCCCGTCGCGCACCGACCGCGCGACGCGCATGCGCGCCATCGCCGACCGGCTGCGCAGCGAGGGGCGCACGCCGTACGAGGTGCCCCTCGGCGCGTCGACCCCGCTCGGCGCCGCCGCGTTCGCCCGCGCCATCGGCGAGCTGCTCCAGCAGGTGCCGGCGCCCGACGTGATCATTCACGCGTCGTCCTCCGGCGGCACCCAGGCGGGGCTCGTCGCCGGGTGCGCCCTCCACGGCATCCCCACGCGCGTCATTGGTGTGAGCGCCGACGACCCGGCGGGCGCCATCGCCGCCACGGCGCGGCGGCTCGTCTCCGGCCTCGGCGACCTGCTCGGCGTGAACGGCGAGGCGCTCGCCGACTGCTGCCCCTTCGACGTCGACGACCGCTTCATCGGCGAGGGCTACGGCGTCCCCACGCCGCGCTCGCGCGAGGCGCAGAGCATCGGCGCGCGCACCGAGGCGCTTTTCGTGGATCATACATACACCGCCAAGGCGCTCGCCGCGCTCATCGCCTACGTGCGCGAGAAGCGCTTCGACGAGCGGCAGACGATCCTCTTCTGGCACACCGGGGGGCAGGTCGGGCTGTTCGCCTGATGCCGGGTGACGCGCCGGCGCGCGTCGGGTGGTTGGCCAACCGCGCCGATGCGCAAGCGAGCGCAACCCCGTTTTTTCCCGGACGGGGAGTTGTGAAGGGACGGCCTCGCCATCATCTTTTCCGTCGGCGGGGCACCCTGGTCTCGCCGTTCCTCTCACCTGGGAGCGAGGCAGGTCGTGGCCGAGTTGGTGTTTCGCGACGGCATCATGGAGCGGATCCGACTGCGCGAGCGGCGGTTCGACGAGCGCGCGTACCTCTTCGTGCTCGCCGCCCTCGAATTCTGCCAGCAGCGCCTCCCCGAGCGTCGGCACATCACCGGCCGTGAGCTGTCCCTCGCCTGCCGCGACCTCGCGCTGGAGCGCTTCGGCGTCCTGGCGCGCGTCGTCCTCGAGCACTGGGGCGTGCGCAACACCGCCGATTTCGGCGACGTCGTGTTCACGCTCGTCGACCTTGGCCTCCTCATGAGCCAGCCCACGGATACGCGCGACGAGTTCGTGGACGTCTTCGACTTCGACCAGGCGTTCGAACGAGAGTACCCGTGGTCCGGAATGCTCACCGTCTGACACATCACCGGAGCGCACCTGCCGGCGCTCCGGCCCGGAGATAGAAATGGACAAGGCGTTCGAGCTGCCGACCTGCCGGAAGTGCAAGGAAGGCACGCTGCTCCCCCTGAGTGACTACGGCCGTGACGGCGCGCCCATCACCTACAAGGCGTGGGCGTGCAGCAACCCCGATTGCGGCTTCAACGTGCGCATCGACAACGGTGAGCTGAGCTACGGTCGCACGATCGGCACCTCGCACAAGTAGCCCCGTCGTCACCCCCGGGGCGGGCGCGCCCGCGCTGCACGTCGTCACCGCCGAGGAAGCCGCGGCGCGCGACGCGGCGGCGATCGCCGGCGGCATCCCCTCCCGGGCCCTCATGGAACGCGCCGGCGCCGCCGCCGCCGCGGAGATCGCGCTCCGATGCGCGCCCCTCCTCGACGGCGGCGTTCTCGTGTACGCCGGCCCCGGGAACAACGGCGGCGACGCTTGGGTCGTCGCCCGCGCCCTCGCCGCCACCGGCGTGCGCGTCCGCGTCTGCGAGATCGTCGAGGCGAGGACCGACGACGCGCGCGCCGAACGAGCGCTCGCCGTCCCGCACGTCGCCATGGGCGCCTGGCAGGGCGAGCGCGTCGTCGTCGACGGACTGCTCGGCACCGGCGCGACCGGCGCGCCCCGCGGCGCCGTCGCCGACGCCGTCGCGCAGATCGCGCGCGCGCGCGACGCGGACGCCACCGTCGTCGCCCTCGACCTGCCGACCGGCGTCGACGCGACCACCGGCGAGGCGAGCGTCGCGGTGGACGCGGACCTCACCCTGACCTTCGGCACGGTGAAGCGCGGCCACCTCGTCGCGCGCGGCCGCTGCGGCAGCATCGTCGTCCTCGACATCGGCCTCGGCGGCTTCGCCGACCTCCCCGACGGCGCGCCGACGATCGTCGACGAGCGCTGGTTCGCTTCCGTCGTCCCGCCCATCGCCGCCGAGGCGCACAAGGGGACGCGAAAGAAGCTCGTCGTGCTTGGCGGCGCGGAGGGGATGGCCGGCGCCGCGATCCTCGCCGCGCGCGCCGCGATGCGCAGCGGCATCGGCATGGTGCGCCTCCTCGTCGACCCCGCGAGCCTTCCCGCCGTCCAGGCGGCCGAGCCCTTCGCCCTCGCCGGCAGCTGGCCGGAGGACGACGCGTCGCTCGACCGCGACCTCGTGCAGTGGGCCGACGCGCTGGTGATCGGGCCGGGGCTCGGCCGCTCCGACGCCGCGCGCCGCGTCGCCGAGCGAGCGCTCGCGCGCTTCCGCGGCCCGGTGCTGCTCGACGCCGACGCCCTCAACGCCTTCGCCGGCCGCCTCGACGACCTCGCCGCCCTCCTCGCCGGCCGCCCCGCGCTCCTCACCCCGCACCCCGCCGAGTTCGCGCGCCTCGCCGGCACCACGGTCGACGACGTCCTCGCCCGCCGCTTCGACATCGGCGCCGAGGTTGCCAAACGAGTCGGCGCGACGGTGCTGCTCAAGGGCGTGCCGACGGTCGTGACCTCCCCCGACGGCACCCGCCTCGTGAGCGCCGCCGGCACCCCGGTGCTCGCCGCGGCGGGGAGCGGGGACATCCTGTCGGGGATCGCGGGGACGCTGCTGGCACAGATCCCGGACCCCTCGATCGCTGGTGCCGCAGGAGCATACGCCCATGGCCGGGCGGCGGAGGCCTTGCGGGAGGCGGGAGGCGGGAGGCGGGAGGCGCCGGGGGACGCGGGACGCGGGACGCGCGGCGCGTCGTTCGATCGGGATCTCGACGAGGGGCTGGACGAGCCGCCAGAGCACGCGTCCCGCGGCGCGCGTCCCGCGTCCCCCTCTCGACCCTCAACCCTCGACCCTCGACCCTCGGCGGCGCCCCTCCGGTCGATCCGCGGCCACACCCTGACAGACGTCCTCGAAGCCCTCCCGGCCGTCTGGCACCAGACACCTGCGCCCACCCGGTATCCGGTCCTCCTCCAGCTCCCACCCGCGGGCGACCGCCGGTGACCTGGGAACAGTTGGGCCGCGGCAAGGAATTCGACCTCATTCGCGCCCTCCTCGACCGCTGGGGACCGCAGGCCGTCGGCATCGGGGACGACGCCGCCGTGCTCGCGCTGCCGCGCGGCGACGCGCTCGTCGCCAGCGTCGACGCCTTCGTCGAGAACCGACACTTCATCCGAGGCTGGCTCTCCGCGCGCGAGCTCGGCTACCGCGCCGTCGCGGCGGCGCTCAGCGACCTCGCGGCGATGGCGGCGCGCCCCGTCGGCGTGCTCCTCGCCATCGCCCTGCCGGAGAGCTGGGAGGGGGAGCTCCTCGCCCTCGCCGACGGGATCGGCGAGGCGGTGGAGCACGCGCGCGCGCCGATCCTCGGCGGCAACATGACCGCCGCCGGCGAGCTCTCCATCACCACCACCGTCCTCGGCGCCGCCTTCGACGTCCTGCGCCGCGACGCCGTCCGTCCCGGAGACCTGCTCTACGTCACCGGGCGCTTCGGCGGACCGGGGGCCGCCATCCGCGCGCTCCGCGCCGGCGAAGCGCCCGGCGCCGACGCGCGCGAGCGCTTCGCGCACCCCGTGCCGCGGATACGGGAGGCGCGGTGGCTGGCCGCGCACGGCGCCACCGCGGCCATTGATGTCTCCGACGGCCTCGCCGCCGACGCCGGCCACCTCGCCGCGGCGTCCGACGTGCGCATCGAGCTCGACCTCGATCGCGTGCCCCGCGTCGCCGGCGTCGCGCCGCTCGACGCGGCGGAGAGCGGGGAGGAGTACGAGCTGCTCGTCGGCGCGCCGCGCGAGCTGGACACGGCGGAGTTCCAGCGCGTGTTCGACCTGCCGCTCACCCCGATCGGGCGCGCCGTCGCGCCCGGCGCCGAGGTCGTGCTCCACTCCGGCGGCGCGCGCGTTGCGCGCGCACGAGGGCACGACCACTTTTCACGGTGATGCGCACGCTGCTCACCCTGTTCACCGTCCTCGTCGCGACCGGAGTGCTGGCACCGACGGTCATCGTCTGCCGGCTGCTCCGCTTTCCCGACGGCCCGAACAGCGTCTACCAGCGCGTCATGCACCTCTGGGCGCGCATCGTGTGCCGCGCGGCCGGCGTCACCGTGAAGGTCCACGGCGCCGAGCGCATGTCGGCCGACACGGGCGTGATCTACGCCGCGAACCACGTGAGCTGGTTCGACATCTTCGCCCTCGCGTCCGTCATCCCGCGGTACAGCTTCGTGGCGAAGTCCGAGCTCCGCCGCATCCCGATCTTCGGCTGGGGCGCCGAGTCCGCGGGGATCATCTTCCTCGAGCGCGAGAACCGGAAGTCCGCCTTCGAGAGCTACAAGGTCGCGGCGCGCGAGGTCCAGCGCGGCCGCTCCGTGGTCGTCTGTCCCGAGGGCACCCGCGGGCACGACTACCATCTGCGGCCCTTCAAGAAGGGGCCGTTCGTCCTCGCCATCGCCGCGCAGGCCCCGATCGTCCCCGCGCTCGTCTACGGCGCGCGGGAGGTCATGCCGAAGGGCTCCTTCCGCATCCACCGCGGCGTGGTCGAGATCCATTTCCTCGAGCCGGTGCCCACCGCCGGCTACGACTACGAGCACCGCTCGGAGCTGATGTCCGTCGTCTGGCACCGCATGGCCGACGCGATGCGCGACCTCTACGGCGTCGGGACGAGCGAGTACCCGATCGCCGGCGGCATGGAGCAGAGCGCCTAACCACACCAACCCCACGTCATGTCAACCATCGTCGAAGTCAGGGCACGCGAGATCCTCGATAGCCGCGGCAATCCCACCGTCGAAGCCGACGTCACCCTCTCCAGCGGCGTGACCGGCCGCGCCGCCGTGCCGAGCGGCGCCAGCACCGGCGAGCACGAGGCGATCGAGCTCCGCGACGGCGACCAGAAGCGCTACCTCGGCAAGGGCGTGCGCCAGGCCGTGCAGAACGTCGAGGAGAAGATCGCCCCCGCCGTGGCCGGCCTCGACGCGACCGACCAGATCGCCGTCGACGCGACGATGATCGAGCTCGATGGCACGCCGAACAAGGCCAACCTCGGCGCCAACGCCATCCTCGCCGTCTCCCTCGCCACCGCGCGCGCCGCGGCCGACGACGTCGGCCTGCCACTGTACCGCTACCTCGGCGGCCCGCTCGCCCGCGTCCTCCCCGTGCCGATGATGAACATCCTCAACGGCGGCGCGCACGCGGCGAACACCGTGGACTTCCAGGAGTTCATGATCGTCCCCGTCGGCGCCGAGAGCTTCTCCGAGGCGCTGCGCATGGGCGCGGAGGTCTTCCACACCCTGAAGAAGGTGCTGTCCAAGCGGCAGCTCGCGACCAACGTCGGCGACGAGGGCGGCTTCGCCCCCGACCTGCGCGACGACGAGGAGGCGATCAAGGTGATCCTCGAGGCGATCGAGGCCGCCGGCTACCAGCCGGGCAAGCAGGTCGCCCTCGCCCTCGACGTCGCCGCCAGTGAGCTGTACAAGGACGGCAACTACGTCTTCAAGAAGAGCGGGGCGGGGAAGAAGGACGCGAAGGGGATGATCGAGCTGTACGCGCGCTGGCTCGACGAGTACCCGATCGTCTCGATCGAGGACGGCCTCGCCGAGGACGACTGGGACGGGTGGAAGGAGCTGACGACCGCGCTGGGCGACCGCTGCCAGCTCGTCGGCGACGACCTGTTCGTGACGAACACCGAGCGCCTGGCGCGCGGCATCGAGAACGGCGACGCGAACGCGATCCTGATCAAGGTCAACCAGATCGGCACCCTGAGCGAGACCCTCGAGGCGATCGAGATGGCGCGCGCCGCGGGCTACCTCTCGGTGATCTCGCATCGCTCCGGCGAGACCGAGGACACCTTCATCGCCGACCTCGCCGTCGGCACCGGCGCCGGCCAGATCAAGACCGGCTCCGCCAGCCGCACCGACCGCGTGGCGAAGTACAACCAGCTGCTCAGGATCGAGGAGCAGCTCGGGCCGGCGGCGGAGTTTCCGGGGGGAGCGCTGTACGGCTTGTAAGGGTCGATCGAGGGTCGAGGGTCGACGGTCGAGGGTCGAGGCTGATCCTGGCCGCTGCGCTCTCCGCCTTCCGCTCTCCGCTCTCCGCCGACCTCGGGATGCAGCATTGGCATCCCGGGCGGCCCGCGGAATAGCGGAAGGCGGAGAGCGGAGAGCGTAGCCCCTCGACCCTCGACCCCCAACCCTCGTCCCTCGGATGCGTCGCCTCGTCTGGCTCCTCGTGATCATCACCGCCCTCGTCTTCGCCATCGAGGGCGGCGAATACAGCACCCGCGACCTGCTGCGTCAGCGGCGTCGTCAGGTGCGCCTCGTCGCGTCCATCGACTCCCTGACGCGCGTCGTGGATTCGCTGCGGCGCTACGAGGCGCGCGTCGAGCACGACCCGAAGCTCCAGGAGCGGATCGCGCGCGAGGAGTTCGGGATGGTGCGCGGCGACAAGGAGCTGCTGTACCGCTTCACCGACTCCACGCCCCCGCCTGACGACGCGAAGCACTGAGTGTCGTTGGGCGGGGGCGGCGCGTCACTTCTGCATGCGGGCGGAGAGCCGGATCGTCTGCACGTGGCAGGCGTCCTTCGTCACCTTCACCGCGGGCGCGATCCAGTCGTCGTAGCCCGGTCGCTGGATCGTGACCAGGTACGTGCCCGCCCGCTCCCACACCCCCTCCAGCGTCTGGCCGGGGTAGCCGACGGCGAGGGAGTCCGAGTAGCCGCTCTCGTCGCCCACGATGCCGACCGCGCTGTCGGCGACGAACGCCCCGGTCGCCGAATCGGTGACCGTGACGACGATCCCCGGCAGGACGTTCGACGAGCAGGGCGCCGCGGACTCGCGCAGGAAGGAGCAGCCAGCGGAAGCCGCGAGCAGGGCGGCGGCGACCGTGCCGCGGGCGGCGAGGAGGGGGAAGGATGGCATGGGGGGCGGGTGGAAGCGCTGCTAACGTCGCGCGCGGACGCGGCGGGCGCAATGGGATCCTCGTCATTGGTCATTGGTTCTTGGTCTCTGGCGGGGCGCGCCGGGGGGCCCCGCCTGGCGGGCCGAGCGGGCCGCCCAAGACCAACCACCCACGTTTTTTTCTTTGTTTTTTGGGTCTGGGGCGGCGCCCGGGGCGCCCCCGGGGGGGGCCCCCCGCCCCCCCCGCCAATGACCAACGACCAACGACCAACGAGGCGGGCGCGCGGCTCCCTGGTGCCAGCTCCCTGTCATCCGTTCCCTGACACCCCCTCCACCCTTTTCCCGCCGACTATCAGAGGGTGGCGGACAGACGCACCCCAGCCGCTCCCATAGCTTCCCGCGCGGGAAGATCGGTCCCGGAGCGTGCACGCGGCGCCGTTGACGGCGGCGCCCTCGCCGCCGCGCCCCGGCCCGACCACGGATGCGCCCGGAGGCCACCATGTCCGCGACCGTCTCGCCGTCAGGCACGCCGCTCACCGCGGCGAAGAAGCCCGCCCGCACCGCGGCGATCCTCGTCGCGACCGACGGCTCCGAGCGCGCCGACGCCGCCCTCGCCGCCGCCCACCGGCTCGCCCCACAGCTCGGCCCAGTCGAGGTCCTCACCGTCCTCGAGCCGATGCCCATCATCTCCCCCGAGGCGCAGCTCCCCATCGTCGCCGAGGTCGAGGAGCAGCGACAGGCCGACCGCGTCGCCGACGTCCGCGCGCAGCTCCGGCGCGTCACCGGCAGCGAGACGAGCTGGCCGATTGAGCTCGGCCAGGGGATGCCCGCGGCCCTCATCGCCCGCCGCGCGCGCGAGCTCCAGGCAAAGCTCATCGTGATAGGCCTCGGCCGGCATCGCATCGTCGATCGCCTGTTCGGCAGCGAGACCGCCCTCCAGGTGCTGCGCATCGCCACCGTCCCCGTGCTCTGCGTCGCCCCCGCCGGCCTCCCCGGGCGCCCCCTGCGCGCCCTCGCCGCCGTCGACTTCAGCGAGATGTCTGTGGACGCCCTTCGCGCCGCGCTCCCCATCATCGACGGCCACGCGCGGCTCACCCTCGCCCACGTCGTCTCGCGCGACCAGGCGACCGGCGTCTGGGAGCAGTGGGAGGAGATCTACACCAGGGCGCTCGAGGAGAGCTTCGACAAGCTGAAGGCCGAGCTCGACCTCCCCGCCGGCGTCGTCGTCGACGTCGCCACCTTCAAGGGCGATCCCGCCGGCGAGCTGCTGCACGCCGCCGACGAGAGAGGCGCCGATCTCGTCGTCACGGGCAGCCACGGCCACGGCTTCCTCTCGCGCATGCTGCTCGGCAGCGTGGCGACCGGGATCATCCGCGGCGCGAAGTGCTCCGTTCTCGCCGTGCCGCGTGCCGAGCACGAGATGGGGGAACACGTCGGCGCGACGAGGACGGAGCACGCGCCCCAGCGCGTCGCCCTGCGCGACTGGGCGCCGCGGCTCGAGGAGTTCACGAAGCGCAACACCGGACGCCGGGTGACCGTGGAGGTGGACGACCCCGAGCTCGGCGCCCAGGCGCAGGAGAACGACTATCCCCTGCTCGGCGTCGCCTACGATCATCGGGACGCGCGCGTCGAGATCATGCTCGGCGAGCTCGGATACGGCGGGCGCCACGTCACGCGCAGCATCGGCGATGTCACCTCCATCGACGTGCTGCACGACGAGCAGGACCGCGACGTCGCGCTGCGCGTGCAGCACGGAGCGGGGCAGACGCTGCTGACCCTCACGCGCTGAGCGATCGCGCGGGGGATATATGCGGGTGACCGTGCGTGCACGCGCGGCCACCCGCGTTTTTTCCGACCCACGAGTGACCTGATGCGCATACGCACCGACCTGCTCGCCCTCCCGCAGGCGCAGCTCCCCCTGGCGACCCTCGCCCTCATCGTCGCCGGGGGCCTCGCCCTGCTGTATCCCGCCACCGCCGGCTGGGCCGTCCTCGTCTGGCTCGCGGGGCTCGTCGTCACCGGCGCGCCCGTCGTCTGGCGCACCCTGCGCGACGCGACCCGCGGCCACTTCGCCACCGACATGGTGGCGATGCTCGCCATCGTCGGCGCCGTCGTCCTCCGCCATCCCCTCGCCGGCCTCGTCGTCGTCCTCATGCAGACCGGGGGCGAGCTCCTCGAGCGCTACGCCGAGGGGCGCGCGTCCGATGCCATACGAGAGCTGGAGGCGGCCGCGCCGCGCACCGCCCATCGCAGGGGCAGCGCGAACGGGAGCCTCGAGGACATCACCGTCGACGCGATCGACATCGGCGACGTCCTCCTCGTCAGGCCGGGCGAGCTCATTCCCTGCGACTGCGTCGTCGTCGACGGCCGCTCCCACATCGACACCTCGCGCATCACCGGCGAGCCCGTGCCCCTCTCGGCGAGCGCCGGCACCCAGCTCCTCTCCGCGACCGCGAACGGCGAGGGCGTCCTCACCGTGCGCGCCACCGCGCGCGCCGAGGAGAGCCAGTACGCGCGGATCGTGGAGCTGGTGCGGACCGCCCAGGAGAGCAAGTCCCCCCTCCAGCGCCTCGCCGATCGTTATGCGGTCTGGTTCACCCCCCTGACCCTCGGCGTCTGCGCCGCCGCGTACCTCCTGACCCACGACTGGGTGCGCGTCCTCGCCGTCCTCGTCGTGGCGACCCCTTGCCCCCTCATCCTCGCGACGCCGATCGCGATCATCGGCGGGATCAACCGCGCGGCGCGGCGGCAGATCATCGTCAGGCACGGCGGCGCCCTCGAGCAGCTCGCCGAGGTGGACACCGCCGTCTTCGACAAGACGGGGACCCTGACCATCGGCAAGCCCGCCGTGAGCCGCGTCCTCGCCGCGAACGGCTGGAAGACCGACGACGTCCTGCGCCTCGCCGGCGCCGTGGAGCAGGGGAGCGGGCACCTCCTCGCCCGTACCATCGTCGACGCCGCGACCGCGAAGTTCGGCCCCCTGCCGCACGCGCGCCACCACGTCGAGTACCCCGGCCGCGGCATCGTCGCCGAGGTGGACGGACACGAGGTCACCGTGGGCGCGCGCGCGTTCGTCCTCGAGCACCACCCCGCGAGCCTCGACATGCTCGCGGAGCTGGAGCGGAGCGAGACCGGGCTCCGCGCCTACGTGGGGATCGACGACGACATCGCCGGTGTCGTCGAGTACGCCGACCAGCTGCGCCCCGGCCTGCACGGCTTCTTCGACGACCTCGGATCGTTAGGCATCGAACGGACCGTCCTGCTCTCCGGCGACCACACCCCCAACGCGCGCGCCGTGGCGCACGCCGTGGGGATCAAGGAGGTGAAGGGGGACCTCCTGCCCGAGGGGAAGGTCGGCGTCATCCACCAGCTCGAGCACTCCGGGTCGCGGGTGCTGATGGTGGGCGACGG
This sequence comes from uncultured Gemmatimonadota bacterium, assembly GCA_946480295.1. Next base: position 384 of record CAMLIT010000067.1, on the reverse strand, counting down.
GGTGAACGACGCGCCGGCGCTGACGAGCGCGCACGTGGGGGTGGCGCTGGCGGGGCACGGGGGCGGGATCACGGCGGAGTCGGCGGACGTGGTGATCCTGGTGGACGAGCTGCCGCGGGTGGCGGAGGCGCTGCGGATCTCGAAGCGGACGCTCAGCATCGCCAAGCAGAGCATCGTGATCGGGCTGGGGCTGAGCGGGGTGGCGATGGTCTTTGCGGCGGCCGGGCACATCGTGCCGACGGTGGGGGCGGTGTTGCAGGAGGGGATCGATGTGGCGGTGATATTGAATGCGTTGCGGACGTCGAGGTAGCGGGAGGGGGGAGGGGGGAGGCGGGAGGCGGGAGGCGTGGGGGGACGCGCCGAAGGGCGGCGGGACGATACGGA
>CAMLIT010000066.1 GCA_946480295.1 uncultured Gemmatimonadota bacterium | reverse complement strand
GATAGAGCACGAACACGGCGAGCGACACGATCGCCGCCGCCAGATACGACGGACGCGGCTCGTCGAGCGGCGTCTCCTCGACGCGCGCGCCGATGCCGCGGATGGCGAGCGGGACGAGCGCGACGTAGCCGAGGACGAGCAGCACCGGCGCGACGACGGTGCCCCCGCGCACGAGATCGGCGTAGCCGGCGGCGAGGCAGAGCGCCGCGGCGGCGGCCAGCCCAACATGATAAGATTTTGTCACTCGCGGGTGCGGCGGATGAACATCGGAGCGGGACATCGCGATCTCAGTGCTCGGGTGAGGTGATGGGCGCGCTTGCCTCACGGCGCGCGCCGAGGGCGAGCCGCGCCCAGGCGCGCACGCGCGGGCTGGGATCGGCCACGGCGGCGGCGCGCGCGACGGCGACCGAGTCGGCGCGCTGGGCGAGCCCGACCACGGCGTAGGCGCGCGAATCCCAGCGCGCGTCGGCCATGAGGCGCGTCAGCACGCCGCGAGTCGGCGCGAGCTCGACGACGCTCGACGGCAGCGCGACGCCGCTCGTCAGCACGACGGCGAGGAGGACGGCGGCGGCGCTCGGCCCGCGCAGGTCGCGTCGCGTGTCGACGATGGCGGCGAGGCGCCCACGCAGCCCGGCGCGCGAAGTCAGCGCGACCGCCGGTGCGCCCCACGGGGCGGCGGCGCGGCGCGAGGCGCTGTCCGACGTGCGCACGAGCACCGAGGCGTACGTGCTCGCCCGCACGCCGGCCGCGAGCACGCGATCGTCGCACGCCTGCTCGCAGTCGGCGCGCAGGGCACGCGCCACCAACCACGCCGCCGGATGCCACCAGAAGAGCGCGCAGGCCACGCGCGCGGCGATACCAAACGCGACGTCCCCCGCCCCGACGTGCGCCAGCTCGTGCAGCAGCACCGGTCGCAGCTCGTCGGGCGCCCACGCCTCCATCTCGGGCGGGAGGAGGATCGCCGGACGCAGGATCCCGCACGCCGCGGGGACCGCGACGTCGGCATGGACGAGCAGGCGGACGCGACGCCGCACCCCGAGCGCCGCGCGCGCCTCGTCCAGCAGCGCCGTCAGGCGCGCATCGCGGGGCGCGCGCGCCCGCGCGACGAGCCCGCGCACGCCGAGCCAGCCGCGCGCGACGGGCCAGGCGGCGACGAGCACGCCGAGCAGGTAGACGGAGAGCAGCGCGGTGATGACCGGTCCGTCGGCGGCACGCAGCGCGTGCGCCCCGGACACGCCGTCCACGGGGAGTATGCGCGCCGCGGCGACCTGGAGCCGTCCGAGCGCGACGAGGGGCGAGGCGAGCGCGCCGGGAAGGATCCACGCCATCCAGTGGACGGGGAGCAGGTGCCCGACGAAGACGGCGAGGAGCGCGACGACGGCGCCGCGCCAGACGAGCGCGCGCGTGCCCGCCGGGCGTCGGCGCACGAGGACCGCGGCGACGGCAGCGACGGCGAGCGGCGCCGTCGCCGCGAGGGAGATCGTGTAGACCTGGGCGACGGCGCGCGCGCTGTCGGCGGGCGTGAGCGGCAGTCCCGAGGCGAGCATGGCTACCGTCCGTGCGCGCGCAGGCGCCGCAGCACCGCCTCGAGCTCCTCGCGCTCGTGGGTCGAGAGCGGGCGATCGGTGTCGTCGAGCAGCGCGGCGACGGCGGCGGTGCGGGAGCCGTTGAAGAAGGTGCCGAGCAGGTGCCGGAGCGCCGACCGGCGGGCGACATCGCGCGGCATCGTCGGGAAGTAGACGTGGCGCGCCCCGTCCTTCTCGTGGCGGAGCTGGCCCTTCCCCTCGAGGATGCGCAGGAGCGTGCGGACGGCGGCGGGGTGCGGGGCGTCCGCGAGCGCGCCGTGGATCTGCGCGGCGGTAGCGCGGCCGAGGCGATAGACGATGTCCATGATCTGGCGCTCGCGGCGGCTGAGCGAGGCGCCGGGGCCGCCGGCGGGGCCGGCGTGCGCGGGGGTGGCGCGGCGGGCGGCGGTCACGAGGGCGAGGAGCGCGGGCGCAGGAGAGAAGGACTTGTCATTTGGAGAGAATATCTTGTCACTCCGTCGCGGCGTCAAGAGCCGATCGCGGCGGGCGCGGGCGCGCCATTCCGCGCGGCGGGTGCACACGCCAACTTCAGGCGAGCACGAGATCGTCCACCTCCCTCCTCCCGCCATGTCCCTCCGCACCCGACTCGCCGCCGCCTGCCTGACGACGCTCACCGCGCTGACCTCGTCCGCCGCCGCCCAGCGCGCGCCCGCGCCGATCCACCACGTCTTCATCATCGTCCTGGAGAACAAGGGCTACGACACGACCTTCGGCAAGGCGACGCGCGCCCCCTATCTCGCCGACACCCTGACGAAGGCCGGCGCCCTGCTCCGCCACTACTACGGCACCGGGCACCTGAGCCTCGACAACTACATCTCCATGGTGAGCGGCATCGCGCCGAGCCACCAGACGCAGATCGACTGCCCGCGCTACTCCGAGTTCGTCGAGACCGGCATGGCGCGCGACGGCCAGCCGATCGGCGACGGGTGCATCTATCCCGCGCACGTGCAGACGATCGCCAATCAGCTCGAGGCGCGGCACCTGACGTGGACGGCGTACATGGAGGACATGGGGAAGGACACGACGCGCGAGGCCGCGACCTGCGGCCACGGGCGCGTCGGCGTGCCCGATCCGACCGAGGGCGCCTCGCCGCGCGACCAGTACGCGGCGAAGCACGACCCGTTCGTCTACTTCCACGCGGTCCTCGACCGGCCGTCGTGCGCGCAGAACGTGGTACCGCTCACGAAGCTCGAGGCGGACCTGCGCGACTCGGCGAGCACGCCGAACTACGTGTTCATCTCGCCGAACCTCTGCCACGACGCGCACGACTCCCCCTGCGTGAACGGCGAGACGGGCGGGCTGGCATCGGCGGACGAGTGGCTGCGCCGCTGGGTGCCGCGCATCACGCATTCACCCGCGTTCCGCGCCGACGGCCTGCTCATCATCACCTTCGACGAGGCGCTCGGCGTCGACGCGCGCGCCTGCTGCGGGGAGCTGCCAGGGCCGAACACGAAGGCGGCGGGGATCAACGGGCCGGGGGGCGGGCGCACCGGCGCCGTCCTCCTCTCGCCCTTCATCCGGCCGGGCACCGTGTCCGACCGGCCGTACAACCACTACTCGATGCTGCGGAGCGTGGAGGACATCTTCGGGCTCCCGCACCTGGGGTACGCCGGCCGCCCGGGGCTGCGCCCGTTCGGCGCCGACGTCTTCACGCGGAGGCCGCGCCGGCGTTAGGCGCGGCGGCGCCCCGCTCACCGCGCCAGCTCCGCGCCCCGCCGGCGAATCTCCGCCCAGGCGAGCGGGCGCGGGCTCGCGTAGTGCACGCTCGTCACCTCGCCCGCTCGCGACAGGGGCACGGCGAGGGTGACCACCGCCTGGCGCGGCCAGACGAGGTTCACGCGCCGGTCGCGGCTCTCGTCGAACCACTCCGACACCGCCGACGACGCCCACCCGGGGCCGCGCCACGCCGCCACCAGGTGGCCCGTGCGCGGTGCGCGCAACCCGGTCCAGGCACCGTGACGCAGCACGGCGTGCCCGCCGTCGCCGAAGCCGAGCGCGTGCGAGCCCTCCAGCATCTCGACGTCCAGGTCGCGAAGCGCCTCGGGATCCGTCAGCGTGTGCGTCCGCCGCTCGAACTCGCCGACGATGCGGACGCGGCTCACGACTTCGATCCGCCGGCCGGCGATCTCGGCGAACCAGCGCGTTTGCACGCCGTCGTCGAGCAGCTCGCCGTCGAGGACTCCCACGCGTCCGGCGACGTCCCCCGTCGTGCGATCGCGCAACACCACCGCCGCGTCCCACGGCGCGCGCCGGTCGGCCTGGATGATGTTGAACGGGAAGTGGGACGAGGCGACGAGCTTCGTGTAGTGGTCGCGGTAGCGCCACGACTTGGGCTGCGCGCGCGCCTGGACCCACCGCACCTGACCGCTCGCCCGCGTGCCCACGACCATCATGCGCGGCCCTTCGAAGCGCACGGTGAAGTCGCCCCGCTCGATCGGCAGGGGTTCCTCCGGCGCCGTCCAGAAGGGATCCGTCGCCGGGATCGCGTACATCAACATGCCGAGCGTCGCCCAGTACGGGCTGCCGTTGTCGATGTAGAAGTCGCGCACCGCGGGCGTGCCGTCGCGCGAGAAGGTCTCGCGCAGCTTCCCATCCGTGGCGTCGAACGCGCCGAGCTGCCAGTGATAGGACAGGTTGAGCCGCACGATGCGCCGCAGCAGGCCGGCGGAATGCGGCCACACGCCCTGACGGTAGCCGAGGACGAGGGGCGAGAGCGCCGCCCAGCGGTAGAGCAGCGAGCGGCCGAACCAGGGTTGGCTCCCGTCGGCGGCGAAGAAGTACGGTGCCTTCTCGAGGAAGAGCCGCACCCGCCCCTTGAACCGGGCGTCCCACTCGGGGTGGCGCTCGCCGGCGACGGCGCTCCAGATCAGCGGGAAGTTCGCGAACGTCCAGAAGTTGTAGTAGTCGTAGATCGGGATCTGCGGCGAGTCGCTGTACCAGCCGTCCTGTCCGCGCACGAAGAGCGCGTCGAGCGCGGCGAGATCGGCGCGCATCCAGGACTCGTCGCCGTGGAACTCGGGCCAGCGCTCCGAGAGCCGCAGCCGCACCGCCTGGTTCACGCAGTGGAACCAGGCGTGGTTGTTCTCGCGCTCCGGGACGCTCGTGCAGCTCGCCAGCCACCGCTGCACGTTCGCGCGCTCGCGCGACGTCAGCCGCCCGAGGACCGGCACGCGCATGCGCCAGAGCGCGTCGGCGACGAGCGCCGCCTCCACCGAGCGCTGCGTCTTGCGGTCCGTCGGCGCGTACCCCCAGAAGTGAGGAAAGGCGGGATCGAACGCGTTGCGAAAGATCGAGAGCGCGACGTCCCGCAGGTCGACCGCTTCGCCGTCCACCTGGATCGACGTCGGCCGATCCGCGGCCAGCCACTCGCCGAGGAGGGGCAGGATGCGCGCGACGGAGACGTAGGTCTTTCCCGAGGGCGTGACGCAGCTCGGCACGAGCGTGCCTCCGGGATAGTCGCACACGGCGTAGCCGGGCGCGGTGCGCCGCGCGTTGCGCACGAACCCCGCCAGCAGCGCCAGCGCGTACGCGTCGAAGCGGTGGTGGGGCGCGGGCCCGGACGCCGCAGCGGCGAGGGAGCCCGGGAGGAGCGCCGAGGTGGCCGCACCCACGACGGCGGCGCCGGTCAGCGTCAGGAAGTCGCGGCGGTCGAGCATCGTCACTTCGTCATGTGGAGCACCGGCGCGCCGTAGCTCCCGTCGGCGCGCTTCGCTCGGTGCGACCACACCGCCCAGCCGTAGACCCACGGGCCGTCCGCCGAGGCGCGCGTGCGGCCGTAGACCGCGACGACGCGCCCCACTTCCCGCCCGGTGCGCGGCGCGTAGGCGATGCCGTCGATCGGGCGCACCGCGCAGCGCTGGAAGGGCTGGCCGTCGCGCAGCAGGGCGCGGACCATGCCGCCGCCCCCGTTCTTCGTGACGCCGTCGCCGCGCAGCATCCAGCTCCACACCAGGTACGCGTAGTGCGCCGTCCCCGCGCCCTGCTCCGGTCCGGCGTCGGCGTACTTCGCATAACGAGAGCCGGTCTGGTGCGGCTTGTACTGCCAGTCGTGGGGGATGGCCTCGTCGCTCCCCGAAGGCACGATCGCGATGCGGTAGTCCTCGCCCGGCATCGGCGTGCACCCCCGTCCGTTGCGGTGCTCGTCGTCCCAGCCGCCGCCGCGCGCGGCACTCGGCGCGCCCCACTCCGGGGGCAGCGTGAGCGGCCGCTGCGTGGCGATCGAATCGCCGCCGACGATGTCGGCGGCGGCGATGTGGCCGTAGGGGACGCGCGGATCGGCGTAGCCCTGGCCGCCCTTGTGGAACTGGAGCAGCCCGTGGCGGGTGAGGAGCGCCTCGTGCGCATCGAGCCGGATCTGTCCCGGGCGGCACGACATGCGGTCGCCGGCGCGCGCGCCGTGGGCCTTTCCGCGGTACGTGGCCGCGCTCGCGCGCACCTCGTACTCGCCCGGTTTCCCGACCGGCGCGCCATCTTCGAAGCGCAGCGGCGTCGAGTCGTGCTTCAGCGTCACGCACCGGAAGAAGTTCCGGTTCGGGTAGTTCCACAGGTCGGCGCTCGCCAGCGAATCCGCGCGCTGCGCCCGGCACACCGCGGCCGCGACGACGAGCGCCGCCGCCGCGGCGAGGGTCCTCACCGGAAGCATGTCTGCACGAGCACCAGCCGTCGGTCGCCGGTGAAGGTGATGGCGAGGTCGCGATCGGCGCGGCCCGCGGCGGGGGGCAGCGGGACGTCCACGGCGATCCGCGTCGCCGCCGGCACGCTGCCCTCGCGGGTGACGCCATTCACCGTCACCGCGATCGTCAGCGCCGTGTCGGCGGGATTCTCGACGGTGGTGGACACGATGCGCGTGCGCGCGGGTGCGCGCAGCCACACGGTGCCGGCGCCTGCCGCTGGATGCTCCGCCGCCAGGCGAGGATCGCCGAAGAGATCGTAGGTGAAGGGGCCGTACGGCCGACGGCCGCGCGCGACGTACTCGATCGCAGGGTTCGTGTTCCACCCGCTGCGCCCACCCGCGAAGACGAACCCGTTGGCGTCGACGCGCACCGGGTGCTTCGCCTCGAGCCCCGCGGGGACGATCGGCACGGTGTTCGTGAGCAGGCCGTTGTAGACGTCGACGACGGTGCCCTCTTCGCTTCCGTAATCGCCCCACACGATCGGCGCCGAGACGAGCGGGTGCGCGTGGTGCGTGGTCGCGGCGGTCTCGTAGCGGAGCACGTTCGCCAGCATCCGGCCGGCGACCGGATCGATGCCCGCGTGGCCGACCAGGTCGAATCCGGAGAGGAGCACGGAGCCCGCGCCGTCGAAGATCTCGGCGAGGCCGATCCCCTGCAGTCCGCGGCCGTAGTCGGCGAGCAGCGCGACGTGCGCGAGGTCGGCGGCGCTGTCGAGCACGAAGCCGCTCGTCACCGGGTACACCGCCGGCAGGCCGGGCGACCGCTCGGTCCACCCCGTCGGGTCCGACCAGAGGAAGAGCTGGTCGCGATCGATCCCGTCGAACACGGGATGGCTCGCCCATTCCGGGTTCACCGCCATCCCGTTGCGGAACGGATTGCCGGGGCGCCGGTCGCCCGGCGCGTCGGCGGGCTCGGTCTCCATCGTGAGGTGCGCGGCGAGCCACGACGTGTCGAAGCGCGCGGGATCCTGCGCGAGCACGAGCACGCGCCCCCCGCGCCGCACGAAGGCGCGGAGGGCGGCCCTCCCCGCGGCGAGGTGATCGTCCCAGTCGGCGGCGCCGATCACGAGCAGGTCGCGCGCGGGCGCGAGCCCGGCGACGTTCGACACCGGCGAGAACGCCACGCCGAGGGCGCGGAGCGCGGCGGCGGTGCGGCCGGCGGGGTCGTACAGCTTCACGCGCCGCGTGGCGGCGCCGCTGGCCGCCGCGTACGACCGCGGCGCCACGAAGAGCGTCGTCTCGTTATGCGAGAGCTCGCGCCCGCCCGCGGTCAGCCGGCCGTCGAGGGTGTACTCGCCCTGGGACAGCGAAGGCGGGAGGGCGATCGAGAGCCGCTTCGCCGCCGTCGCGAAGTAGGCGACGTCGCCCACCGGCTCCGCCCCCGACGCGCGCTCGCGTCCCGCCGCGTCGCGCAGCGTCCAGCGGACGGTGAGCCCGTGCAGGTCGCGGCCGAGGGGGTCGTCGTTCACCACGTGCGCCGTGGGGTGCCAGGTCGTGCCGGCGTAGAGCTGCGGCGTCCAGTTCTCCCAGCTCAGGAGCACCGGCTGGTACGACACCCCCATCTGCCGCGCCGCCTCGTTCGGCGCCATGTCGGCGAAGGAGGAGATCCCCCACCAGCGCGAGAAGAGGATGGTGAACGGCATCAGCCCGGCAAGGTACGGATCCTCGCTCCGCGTGCGGCGCATGATCTCGATCGCGTTCCGCAGCGCGAAGGCCTGGTACCCGCGATCCACCGTCGCCTGGCGCGCGACCGGCACGTGCCCGCCGAATTCGAGCGCGGAGCTCATCTGCTTGGAGTCGGAGACGATGTTGAACCGGCCGTCCGCGCCGGTGTAGCTCGCCACCCCCTCGCTCACCGTGAGCGGCTGCCGGCGCGCGGTGCGCCAGCAGGTGTTCGGGTCGCGCAGGGTGTACCAGCTCAGGGCCGTGTTGTAGTAGTAGCCCCAGTAGTGGTGCATGTCGCAGATGTCGCCCGACCGGCCGTAGCCGTAGCCCGCGTTGCCGATGTAGGCGCGGGTCGAATCCCAGTCGCGCAGCGCCTCGTACACGTGGCGCATGTACGCCGCCACCGTGTCGGCGCCCCGCTGCGCCTGGATGATGTCGCGCGAGTCGAGCTCGTTCGACAGCACGTAGATGACGACGCTCGGGTGATTCACCAGCGGCTCGAGCACCGCGCGATAGTCCGCGAGCACGTCGGCGAAGGGCTTCGCCGGCGGCCGCCCCTTCGCGCCGCCGCGCGGGGTGCCGTACAGCCCCTGGTACAGCATCATCCCCAGCGAGTCGCAGGCGTCGAGCCACACTTGCGACGTGCTCGACGTTCGGATGATGTTCACGTTGATCGACTTCAGGTACTTCACGTAGTCCGCGACGAAGCGCGGATTCTCGTCCAGCGAATCGGGGATCGTGCGCCCGGGCGGGTTGATGGCGTTGCCGCGCAGGAAGATCGGCCGGCCGTTGAGCAGGAGGCGCCCGTCGCGCATCTCCATCCGCCGGAAGCCGAAGCGCACCGTGTCGGCATCGCCCCCGACGCGGACGACCAGCGCATAACGAGTGGGCGACGCCGGGCTCCACAGCCGCGGATGCAGGCCGCGCACCGTGCGCGCGTATCCCTCCGGCGCCGGCGCCAGGGCCCCCGCCCAGATCGTGTCGCCGCCGGGGGCGACGATCGCCGCCGTCGCCGGCGCGCCCGCGGCGGCCGCGCCCTCCGGCACGCGGACCTGGATCCGGGCGCCGGCGGTGTCCGCGAACACGAGCACCTGCCGCTGCGCGGCCGCCGGCCGCGCCGCCACCATCACGAATGCGGCCGCGACGGCCGCATGCAGTACCTGATTCATCGCCTGACGATTCTCACGCCGCTCAGGACGGCCTCGCCCGCCGACGCGGGCAGCTCGATGTGCAGTCCCGTGCCCCCCGTCACCTCCACCGGGAAGCGCACCCGCGCCGCCGCCACCGGGCCGTACTCGGCGGCGAGATCCAGCCCCTGGAGGATCCGCGTCCCGTTCGCCACGACGTCGAACACCCGCTCGCCCGGCTTCTCGCCGCGCGTGGGCTCGACGAAGTACAGCTCGACGTCGTAGCTCCCGTCGGGCACGTCGGCCCGATAGCCGCTGAGCCCCGCGCGGTAGCTGTAGACGAGCGGCATGAAGGTCGCCCCGGTAATCGGCCCGCTGACGGTCCCCGTCTTCCCCGCGCCGACGTAGCCGAACGAGCCGGCGTGGTACGGCTGGTCCTCGATCCAGAGCGGACCGGCGGGATCCTCGAGCTGCGTGCGCGCGCCCACGTTCACGTCCAGCTCGTGGAAGGGCGCGTCGGCGAGGCGCCGCGGCACGACGGTGAACTCCACGACCGCGCGATCCTCGACGCGCCGCTCCGAGGCGGCGGCGCGCGCGACGAGCTCGTTGCGGCCCGCGTCGAAGGGCACCGCCCACGTCGCGGCATGCACGTCGTCAGGCGTCTTCGTGCCGAGCGAACGGCCGTCGAGCAGCAGCTCGACGCGCGGGAGGTTGGAGTAGACCTTCACCGGCTGCGACACCGGCCGGCCGGGATCGCCGGTGCCGGCGCGCCGCAGCCAGTCGTGCGTGGCGATGTGCACCATCGGCGCCGTCGTCCAGTTGGCCTGGTACAGGTAGTAGACGTCCTTCGGCTGCCGATCCCACGTCGCCATCCCCTTCTGGTTCATGTTCGCCATCGTCGCGCCCACGCCGGGCTGCGAGAAGTCGAACTCGTTCCAGATCGCCGCCCCGGGGAACCACGGCCGCGCCGCGATCTGCCGCAGGTACGACTCGTGGTACGCCTGCTGCCACTGTCCCGAGTGGTCGAAGCGCTCCGGGGCCAGCGAGTTCACGCGCGGATCGCCCCCCGCGCCGTACTCGCTCACCATGAACGGCCGGTCGGGGTACGCGCGATGGCGCCGGTCGAGATAGGGACCGAAGTCCTCGAACTTCCCCCCGTACCAGCCGCTGTACAGGTTGAGCCCGACCAGGTCCGGCACCTCGGCCACGCCGGCGCGGTCGTAGTCCGCGCTCTCGTGGATCGCCATCGCCGTCACCCGCGTGGAGTCCTCGGCGTGCGCGACGGCGTTCATCGAGGCGGCGAAGTCGCGCACCTCGCGCATGTACGTGGTGTCGGTCTGCCGCCGGATCCGGGCGCCCTCCGGGCTCCAGAGGAACACCTCGTTCATCAGCCCCCAGACGACGATCGCCGGGTGGTCGTAGTCCTGGCGGATCATGTCGCGCAGCATGTCGCGCGCGGTCTGCTCGAAGGCGGGGCTCGGCGTGATGTAGTTGACGACCGGCACCTCCTGCCAGACGAGGAGGCCGAGGCGGTCGGCGGCGTCGAGCACCGCCGGGTCCTGCGGGTAGTGCGCGAGCCGGACGAAGTTCGCCCCCATCGCCTTGATCAGCTCCATGTCGTGCACGTGCTGCGCGTCGCGGAGCGCCGAGCCGATCCCCTCCATATCCTGGTGCCGCGTCGTGCCGCGGAGCTGCAGTCGTTCGCCGTTCAGGAAGAAGCCACGCTGCGGGTCGAAGCGGTACCAGCGGAAGCCGAGCGGCTCGTCGACGCGGTCGGCGAGCCGACCGTCCACGTAGACCTCCGTCCGCACCGTGTACAGCGTCGGGGAGTCGGGGGACCAGAGGCGCGGCCGCTCGATCGGCGCCATCGTCGTCGTCACGGTGTCCACGGCGTGCGCGGCGATCACCGCCACGTGCTCGACCGTCCGCAGGACCCGGCGGTCGGGATCGAGCAGCGTCGTCACGACGCGTGCGCTGTTCGGTGTCTCGTCGGCGCCGACGATCACGGCGCGCGACCGCACCTGCGCCCGCTCCTTCGACACGGCCGGCGTGGTGACGTACACGCCCTGCCCCGCGTGGTCGGTGACCTGGATGTGCACCGGGTCCGTCGCCACCACCCACACGTCGCGGTAGATGCCGCCATAGAGCGCGTAGCCGACCGACAGCGGCGGGATGGACGGATCGTGCGCGTTGTTCACCTCGACGGCGATGACGTTGGTCGAGTCGCCGAAATGGACGAAGCGCGTGATCTCGAACGCGAACGCCGTGTACCCACCGCGGTGCTCGCCGGCGAACGCGCCGTTGGCGTAGACGCGCGCGACCTGGTTCGCCCCCTCGAAGTACAGGAAGATGCGCTTCCCACGCAGCGCCGGGTCGAGGCGCAGCGTGCGGCGGTACCACCCGATGCCGCGACGGTAGCCGGGCACGTCGTCGAACGGGTCGTGCGCGTTCCAGGTGTGGGGGAGCGTGACGCGCTGCCAGTCCGCGTCGGGAAAGGACGGCTCCTCGGCGCGGAAGGTGCCCCCCGCGTGATAGCGCCAGCCGTCGTCGATCGTGTAGCGAACGCGCCCGGGCGGCGCCGTCCCGAGGGACGACGCCGCCACGGCCAGCGCGAACGCGGCATGAAGGATCGCTGCCGCCACGCCGTCAGTACCCCGGGTTCTGCTGCATCGGATGCCCGATGTTGGCGTCGATCACCGCCTGCGGGATCGGGAAGACCGTGTCGCGCGGCGTGATGTTCGGTCCGGCGATCGGGTTGTACGCCTGCGTGCGCGCGAGGAGCGTGTGCGTCCGCAGCAGCGTGTACCGGCGCTGCTCCTCACCGAGCAGCTCACGCGAGCGCTCGTCGAGGATGAGGTCGAGCGTCACGTCGGTGGGCGCGACCAGCGGCGCGTGCGCCCGCGCCCGGAGCAGGTTGATCGTCGCCGCGGCGCCCGTCAGGTCGCCCTGGTCGAACTGCGCCTCGGCGAGCAGGAGGTAGGTCTCCGCCAGCCGGATGTACGGCTCATCCTGCTCGGAGTAGCCGCCGTTGACGTCCAGCGCGTCCACCCCGTCCCACTTCCGCGTCGTCATCCATTTCGGGTCGCTCGCCTTCTCCGTCGTGCTGTCGCACCAGACCGTGTCGCCCACCGCCTTTCCCTTCGGCACGTTCTTGGCGTCGTCGTAGATGAAGAACTTCCGGATGGCGTAGATGGAGCCGCGATCGTCGCCCGGGGTGTAGAGGCGCAGCGCCCAGGCGGTCGGCGCGATGCGGCCGATGCCGCGGCCGCCGTTGGCCGCCGTGACCGATACGCCCTTGATGCTGTAGTACCGGTTGACCCAGTACCGGCGCATGATGCTCAAGCCGCCCCCGGGGATCAGCGGCGCGTAGTTGAACGTCCAGATCGCCTCCGTGTTCCCCTGCGAGTACTTCACGTTTCCGGGGAGGAACATGTCGGTGAACGGCGTGCCGGGCTGGTTCACGTTCACGCCGTAACGCTGCGTCACGAGCTTGTATCGGCCGCTGTCGGTCACCTTGCGCGCCTCCACCTCGGCCTTCGCCGGCTCCCCGAGCTCGAGGTACAGCTCGGCGAGGTAGTGCGACGCGACGGCGCTCGTCAGGCGGCCGTCGGGCGCGGTGGCCGGCAGGTGCGCCTCGGCGAACAGGAGGTCCTGCTCCATCTGGTGCAGCACGCTGTCCTTCGGCGCGCGCGTCCAGTCGGTGCGGATGTTGTCCCCCGTCGACTCGTGCAGGTTGAGCGGCACGTCGCCCCAGAGGTACGTGAGGTGCCGGTAGGCCCACGCGCGGAACAGCCGCGCCTCGCCCACGATCTCGTCGCGATCGGCGGACGTCCAGTCGATCTTCGGGTTCGTCGAGCGGTCGATGATCGTGTTCGCGCCGTTGATCGTCTGGTACAGCCAGCTCCAGACGTCGAGGAAGTCCGGCCGCTGCGGGTTGTTGTACTCGCCGTACTTGTTGAAGATGTCGGTGAACGGCTCGCGGTACGGCGTCCACGCCTCGTCCGTGCCGAGCGTGTAGATGCCGGCGCGGAGCTCGTTGCCGTCGTTGCCGGTGCCCAGGTGCTCGGCGCGCACCTGCGCGTAGAGCGCGTTGAGCGCCTGCTCGAAGCCGTCCTTCGAGGTGTAGAGGTTGTCCACCACGAGGATGTTCGGCGGGTTGTTGCCGGTCAGCAGGTCGGCCCGGCAGCCGGTCGCCCCGGCCGCCATCGCCACGCCGGCGACGATCGCCACCGCTCTCGAGAGTTGTGAAGCCAGTCGCATGTCAGTGTCTCCTGTTCGCGGGGCGCGGCTCAGAAGCCGAGGTCGAGGCCGACGATGATCGTGCGCGCCTGCGGCGTGCCGAGCTGATTCGAGCTCGTGAACTCCGGGTCGAGGCCCGTCCAGTTCGTGTGCGTCCACAGGTTCTTCCCGTCGACGTAGGCGTGCATCCGCTCGATCCCGCCCACGTGCAGCACCTTCGGCAGGTCGACCCCGAGGTTCACGTCCTGGAGGCGGATGAACGACGAGTTCTGGTAGAAGCCGACGCCGAGCGGGTTCACGCCCTCGCGATTGGCCGGGTAGCTGTTGATCGGGTGCTCCGGCGTCCAGTACTGCAGCACGACCGTGTTGTAGCGCACCTGCGGGCCGACGGCGCTCGTACGCAGCAGCGGGTTGCTGCGCACCACGCCCTGCACCGTGTTCAGGAACGCGCTCAGCGAGAACGCGCCGTAGTGGACGGTGTTGGACATGCCGGCCGTGTAGTCCGGCTGCAGGCTGCCGATGAACGTGCGGTCGCTCGCGTCGATCTTGCCGTCGCCGTTCACGTCCTTCACCCGGAGGTCGCCCGGCTGCGCGGTCGGCTGCGCGGACTTGGCGATGTCGTCGCCCTGCTGGAAGACGCCGTCGAAAACGTAGCCGTAGTTGACGTCGATCGGATGGCCGATGAACCAGCCGTTGAGGATGTCGTCCTCGCCGTTCCCGTACAGGTCGACGATGCGGTTCCGGTTGGCGGCGATGTTGAACGTCGTCTCCCAGCGGAACTTCTTCCCGCGCACGTTATGCGAGGTCAGCGACAGCTCCACGCCGTGGTTCGCGGTCTTGCCGATGTTCTGCAGCACCCGGTCGATCCCCTCCACCGGGGAGATGGAGCGGTAGAGCAGCAGGTCGTGGGTGCGCGCCCAGTACAGGTCGAGGCTGCCGGTGAACCGATCGTCGAGGAAGCCGAAGTCGGCGCCGACGTTGGTCTGCGACGTGGTCTCCCAGCGCAGGTCGTCGTTGGCCAGCGACACCGGGATGTATCCGGGCGCCGTCGTGTTGCCGTCCACGTACGAATCCTGGCCGAGCGTGGCCAGCGTCTGGTAGGGACGGATCGCCTCGTTGCCGTTCTCACCCCACGAGGCGCGCAGCTTGAAGGTCGGCATGCCGTCGGCCCACGGCCAGAAGCCCTCGCGCGCCACGTTCCAGCCGAGCGCCACCGACGGGAAGACGCCGTACTTGTGCTTCGAGCCGAAACCGGAGAAGCCGTCGCGGCGCACCGTCCCCGTCACCAGGTAGCGGTCCTGGTAGTTGTAGTTCAGCCGCAGCATCTCCGAGACGAGCCCCGACTGCGAGTACGAGTACGAGGGCGTCACGAGCTGGCCGACGTTCGCCTGGTAATAGGTCAGCACGTCGTTCGGGAAGCCCTCCGACCGCAGCGCGTCGTCGCGGTACTGGTCGCTCTCCTGGCTGAAGAGCGCCGTGACGTCGAACGAGTGGTTGCCGAACACCCGCTGCAGGTGCAGGAGGTTCTCCAGCGTCCAGTCGTAGCGGTGGATGTTGTAGGTCTGGGCGTAGCCCTGGTGCGAGTAGCCCTGCTCCGTGTTGCGGCCGTAGTAGATCCCGCGCTGCCGGTCCTCGTAGTCGATGCCCCCGTTCACGCGGTACGTCAGTCCCTCGATGAACGGCAGCTTCACCTCGAGGTGGTTGCTCGTGAAGACGCGCCGCGCGAGGTCGTCATTCGTCGCCAGCAGCCCCTCCAGCGGGTTCGCGAAGAAGACGTCCTCGGGCCACGGATAGATCGTCTGCGTGCCGTCGGGGTTGAACGCGTTGGTCAGCGGGTTCTGGCGCCACGCCGAGCCGAAATCCGCCGACATCCCGCCGCGATTGATCAGGCTGAGCTGCGAATTCGTGCCGACGTTCAGCCAGGAGCTCATCACCTGCGACAGGTTCACGCGCATGTCGTAGCGACGGTACGTGTCGCCGCGCGCCACGCCCTGGTTGTTGAGCAGCCCGCCCGAGAGGTAGTACTGGGTCTTGTCGTCGCCGCCGGAGAAGGAGAGCGACTGGTGCTGCTGCACGGCGGTGTGCGTCGCCAGGTCCACCCACGGCGTCGTGCTGCCCGCCTCGTAGTTGGCCAGCTCGGTCGCCGTCAGCGTCTCGGCGATCAGCGAGTCGGAGCACGCGACGCCGTCGTTGATGTGCTCGCACTTGAAGCGGCCGAACTCCGGCCCCGTCATCATCCGCGGCAGGTTCTCGGTGTTGGCGAAGCCCACACGGCCGGAGTACGCGTAGCGCGGCTTGCCGTGCCCTCGTTTGGTGGTGACGAGGATGACGCCGTTCGAGCCGCGCGCGCCGTAGATCGCCGCCGCCGACGCGTCCTTGAGGACGTTCACCGACTGGATCTCCGCCGGGTCCAGCTCCGACAGGCTCCCGCCGTACGGGATCCCGTCCACGACGATGAGCGGCGCGTTGCTCGCCGTGATCGAGTTCTGGCCGCGGATCTGCACCGAGAAGTCGCCCTCGGCGCTCGACCCGTTGGTCGTCACGTTGAGGCCGGCGATCGCGCCCTCCAGCGCCTCGGTCACGTTCGCCGCCGGCTGGTTCTCCAGCCGCGTCGTGTCGACCGACGCCACCGACCCGGTCACGTCCGACTTGCGCTGCGAGCCGTAGCCGACGACGACCATGGTGTTGAGGCTCACCGCCACCGGCGCGAGCCGCACCTCGACCGTCGAGCGGCCGTCGAGCGGGACCTGCTGCGCGCGGTAGCCGAGGGCGTGGACGACGATCGTGTCCTGGAGCGAGCGCACGTTGATCGCGAACTCGCCGGTCGGCCGCGCCAGCGCGCGCAGCGACGTGCCCTTCACCGTCACGATCGCGCCGACGATCGGGGCGCTCGTGGCGGTGTCGACGACGCGGCCGGTGACGGCCACCTGCTGCGCCGGGAGCGCGGCGGCGCCCGCGAACAGCGCGAGGGCGACGCCGAGCGCGACGCGCAGGAACCAGCCTGAGTTGGTGCGTTGCGCCATTGCATTCCTCCTGTGCCGCCGCGATCCGCGCATTCGACCGCCGGCGGGTTGGTTAGGCGCCGCGCCATCGCGCGGCCGTGGTGGAGCTCCGATCGGAACGGCGTCGTGGTGCTCGCGGCGGGTCACGGCGGGTTCACCGTGCCGACCCCCGCCGGATGGCCGAGTGCCGCGCCGGGCGCGAGGCCCGTGACGCGGATGGCCGCATCCTTCGCGTGCTTCCAGTAGCGCAGCACGAAATCCGTCGCCGCGGCCTCGACGGCGCGCGCGCTGCCGCCGGTCAGCAGCAGCGTCGAAGGGCCGTGATTGTTCACGACGGCGACAATACCGGTGTCCATCGGCGGGTCGGCCGACGGCGCGTGCACGAGGGGGTTGGACTCCGGCGTCCCGACGAGGATCAGCGTGCCCCGACGCCGGAGCGAATCGGGGAGGTCGCTCGTGCTCATGTAGGCGACCGGGCGGCCCGTCGCCGACTCGAGGGTGTTGGCGACGAGGTACGCCATCTCCAGCTCGAGCACCGACGCCTTCGGTCCCCACGCCACGGTGAGGGGACCGCGCCAGTCGAGGTGCCTGACGACGTCCGCGCCCTGTGGATAGGTGACGCGGCCCGCGAGCACCGGCTGGTCGTCGAAGGTGGGCGCGCCCTCCTTCGCGGCGACGCCCCATCCCCACCGCGTCCGGCCGCCGAAGTCGGCGCGCAGGAACCAGTGGTAGGTCCCGGTCGCGGCGCCGCTCGGCAGCTCCAGCGCGACCATGCCGCGGACCGTGCCGCCGGCGGGGACGGTCACGCGCGCCGGCGTCGTCAGGCGCACCGCGAGTCCGTCGAACGCCTCCGGGCGGAGCGCCACCACGAGCGAGCGGCTCGTGCGGTTGCGCAGCGTGAAGCGGGCGCTCGCCCGCCCGCCGCGCAGCGCCGTTTCCGGCGCCGTCACGTCGAGCTGCGCCACCGCCGAACCGGGGGCGGCGTACCGCCGGATCAGCCGCATCAGCTCGCGCGCCTCGGGCTTCGGCCGGCGATCCAGCATCAGGGTTTCGTAATGCCGGATTCCCTGCCGCGAGATGCGCGGGTTCACCGACATGGTTTCCTGGAAGTGGAACTCGAAGAACTCCGGGATGGCGCGCGGGGCGAGCATCGATTCATAGATGCGCGCGAACTCCGCCTCGCGCGCGTCCGGCGCGAGCCGCGTGAGGTTCTTCCAGTTGAACTCGCCCAGCGTCACCGCCGTGCCGAGTCGCCGCGCGTAGTCGGCCGACGCCAGCGCCACCGAGCCCGCCGCCTCCTCCCACCCCTCGCCGTGCTTGTAGAAGTGGAGCCCGACGCGGTCGAAGGGGACGCCGAGGAGGCGGAGCCGCTCGAAGATGCCGTTGTTCCCGGAGCCCGTGAGGAACGCCTGCGCCCGCGGGTCGGCGCCCTTGACCGCGTGGTATTCGGCGGTCCACCGCGCCGGCGCCGCCGGCGGGATCCCGGGGATGAGGATCTCGTTCTCCAGCTCGAAGCGCTGCGCGACGTCGCCGTAGCGCAGGGCGAGCGTGTGCAGCCACTCCGTCGGGCCCTCGGAATCGATCAGCACGTGAAGGCCGAGGGCTCGCGCCTGCGCCGTGAACCAGTCGAGGAAGGCGAGCGCCTCCCCGCGATCCATCTGCTGGAGGAGCTCGAGGTGGTGCAGCCGCACCCACTCGAAGCCCATCGCGCGCAGGATGTGGAGGTCGGTCTGCATCCGCGGCGCGAAGACGCGCCAGTCGCGCCACATCACGGGCGAGAACGGCCACCAGGTCTCCTGATCCTCGCCCGGCGTGCGGTAGAAGTCGAAGTTCTCGGTGAAGGTGGAGTACGGCAGGTAGCTCGTGCCAAACGACACGGCGGGCACGCCGAGATCGAGGCGCTCGCCGCCCGCGAAGCTCGCCGTGTCGCGATAGCCGGCGTACACGTAGAGCTGCCCCTCCTCCCAGCCGGGAGTGGGGTGCGCGGTCAGCGCGAGACGCCAGTGGAGGTCGACCGTGTCGCCCGGGAGGATCGGCGCGTACGCCGTCACCGCCTTGCTGCGCGGCGTCGCCTGGTGCGGGTTCGGCCCCTCGATCTCGGAGACCAGGTAGAGCGTGTCGCGATCGCGGCGGCTCTTCTCCCAGACGTAGAAGTGGCTCCCCTCCTGCCACACGCTGTCGCGGCGGAAGGTCGGCCCCGGCGTGAACCCGTTGACGGCGGCCATCGTCAGGCGGCCGGCGCGCCAGGAGACCCAGTCCACGCCGTGCGGGTACCAGAAGTCGCGATTCCAGCTCTCCGGCGAGGAGGCGCTGTCCTGGACCCGGCCGTTGAACCGCTCGCGCGGGTGGGAGAGCCCCGGCGTGACCAGCCGCCTGACGAGGCCCACGTACGCGCGCGCGGGCGTGTCGCCGGACGCCCAGACCCGCGCGTGCACGTCCAGCCACCCGCCCGCGTACGGCGTCGCCTGCAGCGCCGCGGTGTACCCGCCGGAGACGATCGTGGCCTTCAGCGTCCCGTCGGGGGCGCGGCGCCAGGCGATGGGCGCTCGCGTGAAGGCGGCGATCGCGTCGTCGATCGACGCGCGGTCGCCGGGCAGGACGGCCAGGTCCACCGCGAGCGTGCCGACCGCGCGGTCGCGCCACCGGAGGTCGATGCCGTCCGCCGCGGGCGCGGCGCGGAACGGGCCGGTGGGGTCGAGCTCCGCGACCGGGCCGATCCTGCGGAGGTTCACGGTGTCGTGCGGCGCCACCGACGCGACGACCGTCGCCTGGCCCCCGCGGACGACCGCCCGCTGCCCCGCGCCCGAGTAGAGGCCGTCGGGGAGGCGGGTCGCGAAGGTCAGCGGCCCCTGGTAGGCGACGTCGTGGTGATTCGCGATCCGGAGCGTCGGGGTCGGGCGCTGGGCGTGCGCGGCGGCCGCGACAGCCATCGTCGACAGGCCGAGCGACGCGAGGAGCGCGAGCCGGAAGCGCGTCAAACGGCGACGCTCCCCGGACGAGAAGCGGGCAGGCGGCCGCCGGCCGCGCGGCGGCGGCGCTGGCGGATCGGGAGATCGGCGCGCGGCGCGTCCATGCGGCGGGCGGGGCCCTGCGCGGTGCGGAGTGCGAGCAGTGGCATGCGTCCGAGGGGCCAGCGTACGAAATCGACAGATGATCTTATCTCTTTTCGAGAACTACAGGCCGACCCGACCGGAGTCAAGAGCATGGCGACCCAATACGAGGTCACCACCCTCGCGACCATCCGGGATGGACCGACGGCGCCCGCGCCCGCTGGAGCGTAGACTGGAGCGTCACTCGCGCTGCCGCGCATCCCCGATGCCTCGCTCCACGCACCTCGAACGGCACTACACCCACCGGATCGGCTGGCTCAGGGCCGCCGTCCTCGGCGCCAACGATGGCATCGTGTCCACCGCCGCGCTGGTCGTCGGCGTCGCGGCGGCGGAGAGCGGCCGCGGCCCGGTCCTCGTCGCGGGGCTCGCCGGCGTCGTCGCGGGCGCGATGTCCATGGCCGCCGGCGAATACGTCTCCGTCAGCTCGCAGGCGGACACGGAGCGGGCGGACCGCGCTCGCGAGCAGCGGGAGCTGGCCGAATCGCCGGCGCTCGAGCTGCAGGAGCTCCAACGGATCTACATCGACCGCGGCCTCGATCCCGAGCTCGCGCTGCGTGTCGCGCAGCAGCTCACGGCGCACGACGTCCTCGCCGCCCACATGCGCGACGAGCTGGGGATCACCGAGGACCAGGCCGCGCGGCCGATCCAGGCGGCGCTGGCCTCCGCGGCCACCTTCTCGGCGGGCGCGGCGCTTCCGCTGGCCATCGCGGCGCTGGTGCCGACGCGCACGATCATCCCCATCGTCGCCGCCGGCTCCCTGCTCTGCCTCGCCGCGCTGGGAGCGGTCGCGGCGAGCGCCGGCGGAGCGAGCCGCGTGCGAGGCGCGCTCCGCGTGACCTTCTGGAGCGCGCTGGCGCTCGCGCTGACCGCCGCGGTCGGACGCGTCTTCGGTACGAGCCTCTGACCGGGCGTGGCGGCGGGACGCCGCGCCCCTCTCGCGCTCGCGCCGCGGGATCCGTATCGTAGGGCAGGAGGTCCGCCATGATCGGAAACATCGCTTCCTCCCCCGATGCCTCGCTGCGCGACGTGCTCGTCGCGCGCGCGCGTGCGAGCTCCGACGGCCGCCTCGTGGCGGACGTCGTCGGCGGCGTGCTCGCGCTCCTCGCCGCGGCGACCTGGCATCCGCGCGCGTGGGTCGCCCTGTGCAGCATCGCGCTCTGCTTCGCCTCGTTTGGCGCCTGGGGGATCACCGACCGGGAGCTGGGCGAGCGCGGACAGGCCGGCCCGCGCTGGGCGGTCGCCTGCTTTCGCGGCGTCCGCGCGCTGGCCGTCGCCACTGGCGCGGTCGGGGGCATCGCGCTCCTCCTCGGCATTCTCGGGCTGGCGCTCGGCACCTGGATCAGCTGAGGGCGCGTCGCCGGGCAATTGTCCAGAAGGGCATTGACATATTGCCCCGCCCCCGTCCGGTCGCTATTCTCGTGCGACCCCCGACGACGAGGCCGCATGCCCCACATCGCGCTCACCGACCGCTTCTTCGAGAGCACGCGCGGCCGCGTCCTCGACCTGCTGCGCCACGGCGTCGCCACCGTGGAAGCGCTCGCCGCCGAGCTCGGGCTGACCGACAACGCCGTGCGCGTGCACCTCGCCGCGCTGGAGCGCGATGGCCTCGTCCGCGAGACCGGCGTGCAGCGAGGAGGCGTCGGCAAGCCGGCGACCGTCTACGGGATCGCGCCGGACGCCGAGCCGGCGTTCTCGCACGCGTACATCCCGCTGCTCCAGTCGCTGCTGGCGGCGCTCGCCGACGACCTGCCGCGCGACCGGCTCGAGCGGGTCATGCGCGACGTCGGCCGGCGGATGGCCGCCTCCCTGCCGCAGCCGCACGGCAACGTCCGGCAGCGCGTCGCGCTCGCCGCCGGGCTCCTCGAGGAGCTCGGCGGCGTGGCGGTGGTGACCGAGGAGAACGGCACGCTGCGCATCACGGGGCGCGGGTGTCCGCTGTCGGCGGTCGTGTGCGGCCGGCCCGAGGTGTGCCTCGCCGTGAAGACGCTGCTCGCCGAGCTCACCGACGCCGACGTCAGCGAGGGCTGCGAGCACGGGGAGGACCCGCGCTGCGGCTTCCGGATCGCGCTGCGGCGGAGTCGTTAGGCGCGTCGCCCCGCCGCGCGCTCAGGCGCAGCGGCGGCGCCGCGCGGCGGGGGGCCGGCCGGCGGTCCCGTCGTCCTCCGCGGGGACCGAGCGCCCGATGTGCGCGACGGGCTCCTCCGGCGGCGCACCGGCCTCGAGCCTGCCGGCGTGCTCCGCGACCACGCCGGCGTCGCGCGCGACCGTGAGGAGGTGCTGCTGGACGAGGCGCCGGGCGCGGAAGAGCCGCGACCGCACCGTCCCGACGGGCACGCCGAGCAGCTCGGCCGCGCTCTCGTAGGTGCGATCCTCGACGTGGACGAGGATCAGCGTCGTGCGGTACGGCTCCGGCAGGACCGCCAGCGCGTCGCGCAGCGCCGCCTCGACGTCCATGCGCGTGAACACGTCGTCGTACGCGCCCGCGGCCGCCGCGGTGTAGACGGCGACGTCGTTCTCCACGGCGCGGGAGAGGAGCACCTCCGACGCCTGGAGGCTCGCCGCGCGCGCGCGGTCCCGCAGCCGGCGCCGGAAGACGTTCCGGCAGATGGTGAACAGCCATCGGCGGCAGTCGGTGCCCGCCTCGAAGGTGTGCCACGACCGGAACGCGCGCAGGTAGGTGTCCTGCACGAGATCGTCGGCATCGGCAGGATCGTGACAGAGCGACAGCGCGAAGCGCCGCACGTTCTCGATCCAGGGAAGCGCCTCGCGCGCGAACGCGCGCTGCCCCTCCGCGTCCATCTCGACGCGTTCCAGCATCGTCCCACCTCTCTGGTTGAGGCACCGTCGCCCTGCGAACCGTGCCCGCTTCCTCCGCCCCCGCGCGCGACCCGATCGGCGCTACGGCTCGACGGTCACGCTCCCCGACATCGCCCGGCCGTGCACCTCGCAGAGGTACGTGTACGTCCCCGCCGTGGTGAACGTCCGCGCGTACGTGCCGCTCGTCTGCGTCGCCGACTTCACCCCGTCCGCGAACGCGACGTTGTGCGGATTGCCGCCGCGCCAGGTCCACGTGACGGTCGTCCCCACCTTCACCGTCGTCGCGCTCGGGCTGAAGGAGTTGTCGCGCACGTCGATCGCATCCGATGTCGAGGGCCCGGTGGGGCCGGCGCCGTAGTCGCCGCCGCACGCCGCCGCGGCCGCCACGACGGCACCGAGGAGCAGCAGCCGGAGTCTCTGTCTCATTGGACCGTGACCGTCCCGGCCATCGCCTGGCCGTGCACCGAGCAGTGGTACGCGTACACCCCCTTGCTCGGGAACGCCTTCGAGTAGCTGCCTGAGGACTGGACGTCCGACCCGCCGAGCGACGCGTCGTCGAAGGTGACGCTGTGCGACACGCACGTCTGCCCGTAGTACGGGTCGTTCGAGCAGCTGTCCCAGGTCCACGACACCGTCGTGTTCACCGGCACGGTGAGGTTCGCCGGCGCGAACGCGCTCGTGCCCACCGTGACGCGGTTCGACGTGCCGCCGCTGCTCGAGTCGCTGCGGGGCGCGCTCGCGCTGGAGCCGCCGCAGCCGCCGATGAGGAGGGCCAGCGCCGTGGTGAGTACCGTCCTGCCGAATGCCTGTCGTCGCATGCTCGCCTCCCGGGTCGTCGCGGACGGCACGAGGGACGTGCCCGCCGCATCGGCGCGTTCGCGCCTCCACAGGGGCAGACGGCACGAGCGGGCGGACTATTCCCGCACGGGGGCGACAAGCGCGGACGAGCGCGCCGCGCCGACGCGGCGCTCAGCCGATGCGGGCGAGCAGGGCGAGCACGGCGGCCGCCGTCGGCGGCCGATCGGCGGGCTCGGGTGCGGTGAGCGTGGCGGCGAGCGCGGCGAGCGTGGCCGCCTCGCCGCGCGGAGCGGCCATGGGCGCGCTCGGGGTGGTGGGCTCGAGCTTGCGCGCGAAGAAGCCGCGCGGCGTGTCGCGCTGGAAGGGCGTCGCGCCCGTCATGCACTCCTGGAGCACCATGCCCATCGCGTAGAGATCGGTGCGTGGATCGGGCGCGGCGCCGAGGAGCAGCTCGGGGGCCATGTACTCGGGCGTCCCGACGACGGCGCCGGCGAGTTGCGGGGGTGCGGCCGCCTCGCCGCCGGGCGCTCGCGCCGTGCGGGGGCGCCTGACGAGCGAGGCGACGCCGAAGTCGCTCACCTTGAGCTGCCCGTCCATCGTGACGAGCAGGTTGGCGGGCTTGATGTCGCCGTGCATGATCCCCTGCTCGTGCGCCGCGTCGAGCGCGCGCGCGAGCTGCTTGGCCAGCGCGAGCGTGACGTCCGTCGGCAGCGCGCCGCGCTCGGCGAGCACCTGGGCGAGCGAGGCCCCGTCCACGTACTCCATCGTCAGGAAGGGCACCCCGTCGCTGACGCCGAAATCATGGGAGCGCACGACGTTCCGGTGCGACACGCGCCGGGTGAGCCGCAGTTCGCGCTTCAGCTCCTCGACCGCCGTCGCGTCGCCGGCGATCAGCTCGGGGCGCAGGAGCTTCACCGCCACCGTCTCGTCGAGCGTCAGGTCGGTCGCCTGGTAGACGATGCCCGTGCCCCCCGCCCCTACCACGCGCGCGAGCGAATAACGATCCGCGAGCACCGCGCCGGGGGCGAACGCCGGCGCGCCGCGCAGCGTCGCCTCCACCGCGAGCGGCCGCGCGAACACGGCGGGGCCGATGCGCCGCCGGCCCACGACGGCGCCTCGCCCCGGCGCGAGCGG
>CAMLIT010000065.1 GCA_946480295.1 uncultured Gemmatimonadota bacterium | reverse complement strand
CGCGCTGCGCGAGGAGGGTGCGCGCGGCCTCCGGCGCGCGGCGCAGCGCGTCGTCGAGCCGCGCGGCGTCGGGCACGCCGGCCTGCGCCATGTGCGCCTTCCCGCCGCCGCGCCCGCCCACCGCGGCGGCGAGGTCCTTGATCAGCGCATCGGCACGGAGCCCCTTCTCGCGCAGGTCGTCGGTGACGACGGCGAGCACGGTGTTCTTCCCGTCCTCGAAGCTCGCGGCGAGCACGCCGACGCCGCTCCCGAGCCGCTCGCGCAGCGCGTCGCCTAACGACTGGAGGGTCTTCACGTCCCCCGCCTGCACCTTCCCCGCGACGAGCTTCGCCCCGTCGGCGAGCGGCGTCGCCGCCGAGAGTAGCGTCTGGACCTGGTCCCCGCCCCCGCGCATCGCCTCCTCGAGACGCCGCTCCATCGCGCGCCGCTCCTCGAGGAGCTGCGCGACGCGCCGCTCGAGCTGGTCGGGGGGCACGCGCAGCGCCTCGGCGAGGTGCTGGAGCGTGCGCTCCTGCGCGCGCGTCAGCTCGTACGCCCCCGGCCCCGTCACCGCCTCGATGCGCCGCACCCCCGCCGCGACGCCGGTCTCGCTGACGATCCTGAACAGGCCGATCTGCGACGTGTTGCGCACGTGCGTCCCGCCGCAGAGCTCCATTGAGAAGCCCGGCACGCTCACGACGCGCACGACGTCGCCGTACTTCTCGCCGAACAGCGCCATCGCGCCGAGCGCCCGCGCCTGCTGGTACGGCAGCTCCTGGAAGGTGACCGGCACGGCGCGCAGGATCTCGCGGTTCACGATCTCCTCGACCTGCGCCAGCTTCTCCGGCGCCACCGGGCCGTGGTGCGTGAAGTCGAAGCGGAGCCGCTCGGGGGCGACGAGCGAGCCGGCCTGGTGGACCTGCTCGCCGAGCACCTGCCGCAGCGCGGCGTGCAGGAGGTGCGTCGCCGTGTGGTTCCGCTCCGTGTCGCGCCGGCGCTCGCTCGGCACCCGCGCCGTGGCGCGGCCGAAGTGGAAGGTGCCGCCGAGCGTCCCGACCGCCGCGACGCGCCCCTCGATCTTGCGGACGTCGTCCACGTCCACGCGCCAGCCGTCGCCGAGGATCTCGCCGCGGTCGGCGATCTGGCCGCCCGATTCCGCGTAGAAGGGCGACTCGCGGAGCATCACGGCGATGCGCCCGCCCGGCAGCCGCCGGACCGCCGTCACCTGCGTCTCGATGTCCACGACGTCGTAGCCGATGAACGCCGACTCGGGAAGGCCCGCGCCGTCCGGCAGCTCCCACTGCGAGAGGTCGCCGAGCGCGTCCACCTCGACGGCGAGCTTGCGCGACTTCCGCTCCTCCTGCGAGCGACGGCGCTGCGCCTCGAGCGCCGCGTCGAAGCCGTCGATGTCGACCGTGTAGCCGCGCTCGCGCGCCATCAGCTCCGTCAGGTCGATCGGGAAGCCGTAGGTGTCGTAGAGCCGGAAGGCATCCTCGCCGCTGATCGTGCCGCGGATGTCCACGCCCCCCTTCGTGTTCTGCACCGGCGCGAGCTGGTCGAAGCGCGCGAGCCCGCCCTCGATCGTGGACAGGAACCCCTGCTCCTCGACGCGCGTCGTCTCGACGATGTGCTTCGCCCGCTGGCGCAGCTCCGGGTAGACGTCGCCCATCGTCTCGATGACGCGCTCGACGATCGACGCGAGCGTCGGCTCCTTCCGGCCGAGCAGCCACGCGTGGCGCACCGCGCGGCGGAGGATGCGGCGCAGCACGTAGCCGCGCCCCTCGTTCGACGGGAAGACGCCGTCGGCGAGGAGGAAGGCCACCGCGCGCGCGTGGTCGGCGAGCACGCGGAACGACGCCGGCGCCACCGCGTTAGGCACGACGTCCAGCCCGCCCTGTCCGTGGCGGACGCGGATCCCCGTGCGCGGCTCGTCGCTCGTGCGCCCCCAGTACTCGAAGCCGACCACCTCCTCCACGCGCGCGATCAGCGGGAGGAAGAGGTCCGTGTGGTAGTTGCTCGTCACGCCCTGGAGCACCGCCGCGATGCGCTCGAGCCCCGCGCCGGTGTCCACCGATGGGCGCGGCAGGGGCACGAGCGTGCCGTCCGCCTGGCGGTCGTACTGCATGAAGACCAGGTTCCAGATCTCCATGAACCGCCCCGCCTCGGCGCCCTCGACGAACGCGTCCACCGAGAACTCGTCGCGGGTGAGGTCCGTCCACTCGCCGTGCGCGCCGTCGGGAAAGCGGTAGTCCGTCGCGATCCTCGCCAGGTCGACGTACAGCTCCGAGCAGGGGCCGCACGGCCCCGTCTCGGCCATCTGCCAGAAGTTGTCCTTGTCCCCCAGGCCGTAGATCCGGCTGTCGGGGAGGCCGGCGATGTCCTTCCACAGCCCGCGCGCCTCGCCATCCGAGTGGTGCACGGAGACGCGGATCAGCGCCGGGTCGATGCGCAGCTCCCCGGTGACGAACTCCCAGGCGAAGCGGATCGCGTCCGCCTTGAAGTAGTCGCCGAACGAGAAGTTGCCGAGCATCTCGAAGAAGGTGTGGTGGCGCGTCGTGTGCCCCACCTGCTCGAGGTCGTTGTGCTTGCCGCCGGCGCGGACGCACTTCTGCGACGTCGTGGCGCGCCGCTTCCCGTCGGGCGGCTCCTCGAGCCCGAGAAAGACCTTCTTGAACTGGACCATCCCCGCGTTCGTGAACAGCAGCGTGGGATCGTCGCCCGGCACGAGCGAGGAGCTCGGGCGGATGGCGTGACCCTGGCGGGCGAAGTAGTCGAGGAAGCGGGAGCGGATCTCGGAGGCGCGCATGGAGGGGAATATACGCACGCGGGAGGCGGGAGGCGGGAGGCGCCTGCCCCCGTCCTGCGCATCTGGTCCAGGGAATCGCCTTCCGCCTTCCGCCTTCCGCCTTCCGCGGCGACGACTGGCGCCGACGCCGCCGATGCGGAGCACGGGCGCGCGGAGAGCGGAAGGCGGAGAGCGGAATGCGGCGAGCGGAGCGCCCCCCAGGCGATCAGACGTCCGTGTCGTCCGACTCGCTGAGCAGCGCTCTCACCACCGCCCCGATCTCCTCCGCCTCGTATCCGCGCCGCGCCAGGAAGGCGTAGAGCCGCCGGCGCTGCGTGGGCGCGTCCAGCTTCGCGAGCATCTTCAGCTTCTTGCGCGCGACGCGCTCGATGGACGCCGCGTCGTCGATCTCCTCCTCCTCGAACACCTCGTCGATCGCACCGTCGCCGACGTCGCGCGCCACGCCGCGCCGCCCCAGCTCCTGCTGGAGACGTCGGCGCGACAGGCCGGCGCCGAGCGCCTTGCTGCGCGCGAACTGCCGGGCGAAGGCGGCGTCGTCGAGAAAGCCGGCGGCGAGGAGCCGCTCGATGGCGATGGCCACGTACTCCGCCGGCTCGCCCTTGCGCTGCAGCTGCCGGCGCAGCTCCGCCGACGAGCGGGCGCGCAGGGCGAGCATGTTCAGCGCCCGATCGTAGGTGTGCAGGATCGCCGCCTCGCGCTGTACGGCCGCCTCCGCGCGCTCGTCGAGCACGCCGCCCACGGCGAGCCCCAGCCGCTCGATCGCCTCGACCGACAGCAGCGCATGCGCGCGGCCGTCCACGATCAGCTCGAAGCGGCCGGGTTTGCGGGGCGAGGGGAGGATGGCGGAGATGATCATGCGGGAGGCGGGAGGCGGGAGGCGGGAGGCGGGAGGCGGGAGGCGGGAGGCGTTGGGGACGAGGGACGAGGGACGCGTCCGGGCTGGCTCCTTCCGCCGTGCGCTTGGCACTCTGCCGGACGAGCTCCACGGAGAACGAACACGGATGATGCGGATCAGAGCGGATCGGCGCGAATAGGGGGCGGAGGGGCGGCATCCGGGAGCAGGCGGGAACGGGCGGGCCGCAGCGAGAGGCGCTCTCGCGCCACTCGGAGCGATCCGCGCCGATCCGCGTCCATCCGTCCGATCCGTGTCCCCTGCGTGTGATGCCTCCCGACAGCAGAGCGCAACGCACGGCGAGCGTTGCCGGAAGCGCACGCCTCCCGCCTCCCGCCTCCCGCCTCCCGCGCACGCGTCGCCCGTCCCGCGTCCCGCGTCCCGCAAAAAAGAGCCGGGGAGCAGCACCCTGATCACAATGGGAGTTTCCGGGTCCCATCGATAGCAGGAGCGCGTCTCCCCGGCCCTGACGAATTCTGGCGAATTCGCGCCGAGTCTGTTCTCGTAGCCCTACTCCTCGGCGGCCTCCTCGACTGCCTCGGGCTTCGCCGTCATCCCCAGCACGACCTTCACCTTCTCCTCGATCTCGCCCATCAGCGTCGGGTTGTCCTTCAGGTACAGCTTCGCGTTCTCACGCCCCTGGCCGATCTTCTGGCCCTTGTAGCTGTACCACGCGCCCGACTTCTCGATGATCCCCGACTCCGCGCCGATGTCCACCAGCAGCGAGGTATGGCTGATCCCCTCGGCGTACATGATGTCGAACTCGGCCTGCTTGAACGGCGGGGCCACCTTGTTCTTCACGACCTTCACGCGGACGTGCGACCCGATCACGTCCTCCTTCTCCTTCACCGGCCCGATGCGACGGATGTCGAGGCGCACCGACGCATAGAACTTCAGCGCCTTGCCGCCGGTCGTCGTCTCGGGATTCCCGAACATCACGCCGATCTTCTCGCGGAGCTGGTTGATGAATACCACCGCCGTCTTCGACCGCGCGATGGATCCGGTCAGCTTCCGCAGCGCCTGGCTCATCAGCCGCGCCTGCAGGCCGACGTGCGAGTCGCCCATGTCGCCCTCGATCTCGGCCTTCGGCACGAGCGCCGCCACCGAGTCGATCACCACGATGTCCACGGCGCCCGAGCGCACGAGGATCTCGCAGATCTCCAGCGCCTGCTCGCCCGTGTCCGGCTGCGAGATCAGGAGGCTGTCGACGTCCACACCCAGCTTGCGGGCGTACTCGGTGTCGAGCGCATGCTCGGCGTCGATGTACGCGGCCACCCCGCCGGCGCGCTGCGCGTTGGCGACGACGTGGAGGCAGAGCGTCGTCTTGCCGCTCGATTCCGGACCGTAGATCTCGGTGATGCGGCCGCGCGGAATCCCGCCCACGCCGATCGCCGCGTCGAGATTGATCGCGCCCGTCGGGATCGCCTCCACGCGGACGCGCTGATCCGCGCCGAGCCGCATGATGGACCCCTTGCCGCAGCTCTTCTCGATTTGCGCGATGGCCAGATTCAGCGCCTTCTTCTTGTCATCCTGCACGGTCGACACAGCCATCTCTCACACATCCTCTCGTTGATCGTGATCCACTCTGGCCACGCAGCGTAATCGTATCCGAAAACGGCGTGCTTCGATACCCGAATAAAATACGAAGAAAGCCGTCCTCGATCAAGCCGGAGCCGGGAGGGTGAAGGCGTTCTCGACGTGTCGGATCCGCACCTGTTCGCCGTCCACCAGGACGCCGATCACGTCGAATCTGTACACCTCGTGGGGCTGTCCGTGCCGGTCGATCCAGACCTGGGCGGACT
Source organism: uncultured Gemmatimonadota bacterium (assembly GCA_946480295.1). The sequence goes on along the minus strand of CAMLIT010000065.1, from coordinate 18,964 downwards.
TCGCCAACTCCTTCTGTTTCCGCCAGTTGACCGCTTCGATCGGGTGGCCGAAGCGCGCCCCGCGCCGAGCCTTGACCTCGACGAACACGACCGTGCCGTCGCGCTCGACGACGAGGTCGATGTCCCGGTGCCCCGACCGGAAGCGCCGCTGGACCACCCGCCAACCGGTCCGCCGGAGCCACCGTGCCGCGATCAGCTCCCCCAGCTCCCCAAGTGCCTGCCTGGCCGCTGACATGGGGGCAAGCTAGGGCGCCCCGAGCGGCGCTCCGGCATCATATGGCCACGGCTGGCAGCGAAGGATTGCCGGGGGACGAGGGACGAGGGGCGAGGGACGAGGAAGGACGTGATTGGTCGTTGGACATTCGTCATCGGCGGGCCGCTCGGGAGACTATCGGTGGCGTCCCGAGCGGCTCGCCAATAACCAACGACGAACAACCAATTACGCTGTTCGCGCGTCCCTGCCGCTGTCCGGTGCCCGTCGCCGCCGATCCCGCACCCCTCCGAACAGCTCCCGCCGCACCGGGAAGATCCGCCCCGGATCGTTCGTCACCACGCCGTTCACGCCGCCGTCCCACAGCGCGTGCGCCAGCGCCGGGGCGTCCACCGTCCAGACGTGCGTCGCGACCCCCACCTTGCGCGCGACCTGCGCGATGCGCCGTACGGGCAGCGGCAGCCCGCGGTACCAGCGCGGGATCGAGAGGCACTCGTATGGCAGCGCCGCGAGGTCGCGGCCGAGCACGATCCCGCGCAGCAGCCGGACGGTGTCGGCCGACGAGGCGCCGGTGAGGAACTCACCGCCGTCGCGCACCGGGGCCACGCACGCGTGGTCGGACGAGGCGAGCACGACTCGTTTGGCGGCGCCGTGGCGGCGCACGACCTCGACGGTCGGCTCGAGCGCCTGCCGCTCCTTCACCTCGATGAGCAGCGGCATCTCGGGATACCGCTCGAGCACCTCGGCGAGCGCGGGGATGGTGTGCCCGCGGCCGCGCCATGGCCGGGTGAGCCCGTTGTCGGGGGTGAAGCGGAAGCCGGCGTCGAGCCGCTGGAGCTCGGCCAGGGTGAACGCCGCCACGCTGCCCCGCCCGTCCGTCGTGCGGTCCACGGTCCCGTCGTGGATCACCACCGGCACGCCGTCGGCCGTGACGCGGACGTCGAGCTCGATCGCGTCCACCGCGAGGGCCGCGGCTTCGTCGAAGGCGTGGAGCGTGTTCTCGGGGACGTGCGCGGAGTTGCCGCGGTGCGCGATGACGGGATGCGCGTCCGGGTCGACGAGGACGTTCATGCGCGCAATCTACGGGATCGCGACGGCGAGCAGGACCATCGGTCCGGACGCACCCTCCTGCACCACCGCGTCCGCCCCCTGGAGCGGCGTGATCGTGCTGTCGTCGGGCTGTTCGGGAAGCGGTACCGGAAAAGTGCGCCGGCGGAGCCAGCGCTGAAGCATCATGGACACGCGCATGGCAGGCGTCGAGTAGATGCGCTGGAGCTCTCCGCGCATTTCCGATCGGAGGGCGCCGAGCGGCGTCACGCGTTGACCGAAGAGCGAGATGTCGCGGAACCCCGCATGGGAGAGCAGATCCACCAGCTCCGGCGCCGTGAACTCGTGGACGTGGTACGTCCACGTCGTCACACCCGACGGACTGGTGACGGTGCCATTCGGCGTGCTGACGATGAAGGGCGCCCGCGGCGCGAGACACTTCCGGACGGCTGCCGCGAAGGCCGGCGCGTCGGGAAGGTGTTCGAGCGTCTCGAAGCTCACGACGGCGCCGAAGGGCGCGTGCTGCGCCGCGACCTCCAGTCGGTGGCAATCATCGAGGCGGAAGGTCACGTTCCGATGGTGGAAGTGGCGCGTCGCCTCGGCCAGTGCGGTCGAATCCCGATCCACACCGACCACGTGTCGGCCGGTCTCGGTCGCCAGATGGTGGCTGCCATAGCCCACGCCGCACGCGGCGTCGAGCACCGGGCCCTCGGGCGCGGCCCGCACCCCGTCCGTCGCCCAACGATATCGGGCGATGTGATTGCCGTAGTACAGTGTCCATTCCGGGGTACCCGGAACGATGCGCTCGAAATCCGGCATGGGGCCACCAACTCCATCCAGAGTCTGCGTGACCGGCAGCGATGCGGCAGATACCTCCTGACACGATCAGCGTCCGACCGATCCTTCGGAGGATCGGCCTTCGGACAGCTTCAGGTGGGCATGTTCGTGCAACAGTCGCGCCCGGGGCGCGCGCCGATGCCCCGGCGCGCGCTCGGCGATCCCCCGGATCCCGACGCGACGCTACGGGCGCTGCGCGGTCGCCGGAACCGGAGTGCCGACCGGCGGCGCCGTCACGGCGGGCGGCGCGAAGGGCTGCACGGGCGGCGGCGGAGCGGGTGGACCGGACACCAGCACGCGCTCGACGATCGCGCCGGCCCCGAGCTGCGGGACCGGCTGCACCGCGCGCACGACAATCTGTCCTGTCTTGCTCACCCAGAGTCGCGACTGGCCGCTCGCCGCCTGGACGTCGACGATCCAGCAGTCGAACGCTCCGGCGGGCACGGTGACCTGTTCCTCGCCCGTGACGGCCAAGGCCGCGGGTGTGGCGACGGCAGCGGTGGGCTCGGTGAGGAGCAGCATGACGGAGTCGCGCCACCCCATCGCGAGGGGCTCGAGGCGCAGCACGGCGTCGAGCATCTCCCCGTTCACGACGAGGCGCCCCGGCTTGGGGAGCACGATGTTCTGCTTGCCGAGGGGCGAGTCGGTCGCGCCGAAGATCGTGTCCAGCGCGAAGGCCGCGGCGACGCGCGCGAGCCCGAGCTGGGAGCTCCAGTGCAGCGGCTGCAGGTCGAGCGCGTTGACGTACAGGGAATCGACGCCGCGAAGGGCGCCGCGTCCGCCCGTGGCGACGAGCAGCCACGTCGCCATCGGCCCGTACATGCCCCGGGCAAGGCTGACATCCCGCTCGCCGAGCGCCCGCGTCTGGGTATCCGCCTGGACGGTGATCGCGTACCGCCACTCGCCCGGCTCGAGCCGCGCGCCGTCGACGCCGAAGCGGGATGCGGTGTCGGCGAAGGAGCGGGGCGGCTGGGTGGTGTCGCGGGGGAGCGCCGCGCGCGCCGCGCTGTCCGCCACGGCCTTCACGCGCGCGGTAGCCAGGGCGGCCGACCAGATGCGGAAGACGCTGTCGGCGACGGCCTGCGCGCGCGCCACGCTGTCCGCCACCATGCGCGCGTGAACGATGCTGTCGGCCATGAAGCGGATCCGGGCGCTGTCGGCCGCCGTGAACGGCACGGGGGCGCTGTCGCGGGCGGTCCCGGGCACCCGCGCGCTGTCGGGGCGTGCGACCTGGGCCCGCGCCGCCGCGGGCGCGATGAGGCACAGGACGGCGGCGAGAACGGCTCCGCGCACGGAGGCGAGGCGTGGCAGCATACTGGTCATACCGGGACTCCGGCGCCCTAGTTCCGCGGTCCGCAGATCCGGTCGAGGTCCTCCAGCCCGACGAGGACGTCGCGCGGCTTGGAGCCGTCCGGCGGGCCGATGACCCCCGCGAGGTGAAGTTGGTCGATGATGCGCGCCGCGCGGCCGTAGCCGACCTTGAGGCGCCGCTGCAGCAGCGACGTGGAGCCCTGCTGGTGTTGAATGACGACTTCGGCCGCGTCGCGGAACAGCTTGTCCCGCTCCTCGGCATCCTCCACCTCGGATTCCCCGCCCCCGGCCTCCTGCGCCTCGCGCGCGCGGACCGCCTCGAGGATGTCCGGCTCGCTCTCGCCGGACTCCTCGAGCATGAGCCCCTGCTCGGCGAAGGCGGCGCGCTTCGCCTCGCGCCGCGCCTCGTACCAGCCCATCAGCCGCTCGGTGTCCTCGCTCGAGAGATACGCGCCCTGGAGGCGCGACGGCTCGGACTTGCCGGGCGGGATGAAGAGCATGTCGCCGTTGCCGAGGAGCATCTCCGCCCCGGCGCCGTCGATGATCGTGCGGCTGTCCACCTGCGACGCCACGCGGAACGCGATCCGGCTCGGGAAGTTCGCCTTGATGAGACCCGTGATCACGTTCACGCTCGGCCGCTGCGTGGCGAGGATCAGGTGGATGCCGATCGCACGCGCCTTCTGCGCCAGCATCGCGATCGGGGTCTCCACCTCGCCCTGCACCGTCATCATCAGGTCCGCCATCTCGTCGATGACGACGACGATGTACGGGAGGACCGAGCCCTTGTACTCCAGGTCCTCGAAGGCGACGTTCGGGTCGCGCGGCTTGCGGAGCGGGGTGCCCTCCTGCACGCGCCGGTTGAAGTCCTGGACGTTCCGGCAGCCGTTGGCGGCGAGGAGCTCGTACCGCTCGTTCATCTCCAGCACCGCCCACTTGAGCACCGCGGCCGCGTCGCGGTTGTCGGTCACCACCTTGTGCCGCAGGTGCGGCAGGGTGTTGTAGACCGAGAGCTCCACCATCTTCGGGTCCACCATCAGCAGCCGCAGGGTGCGCGGCGTGTGGCGGTAGATGAGGCTCGTGATGATGGTGTTGACGCAGACGGACTTGCCCGAGCCGGTCGCGCCCGCGATGAGCAGGTGCGGCATCTTCGCGAGGTCGGCGATGACGGGCTTCCCCTCGAGGTCCTTGCCGAGGGCGATGGGGAGCGCGGCGCGCGCGCTCCGGAAGTCGCGCGTCTCGACGAGCTCGCGGAACGCGACGATCTCCGGGCTCGGGTTGGGCACCTCGACGCCGACGGCGCCGCGCCCGGGGATCGGCGCGACGATGCGGATGCTCGGCGCGCGCATGGCGAGGGCGAGGTCGTTCGACAGGTTGGCGATCTGCCGCACCTTCACGCCCGGCGCGGGCTCCACCTCGAACTGGGTGACGACCGGCCCCGTGGTGCGCCCGGCGAGCTCGCCCTCGACCTTGAAGGTGCGCAGTGCGTCCATGAGCTTCGCGCCCATGGCGTCGAGCTCGCGCCGGCTCGCCTCGCCGTTGCGCTCGGGGGGGAGCGAGAGCAGCTCGGGCGACGGCAGCTCCTCGTCGGCGACGTCGCCGCTGTCGGCGGTGGCGGCGATGGCGTGCGCGATCTCCTCGTCGCGCTCGGCGGCGACCTCGGACCTGCTCTTCTTCTTCCGCCGCGACTTCGGCTCGTCGGCGACGGCCTCGCCGTCGTCGCTCGACCCTCGCACCTCGACACTCGCCCCTGCGATGGCCGGCATCTCCTCCGGCGCCGGCTCGAGCGCCAGCGCGAGGTCGGCCGGGGCGACCTCCTTCTTCTTCCGGCGTCGTTTGGCGGGTGCCTCCTCGTCGACCGCGCCCACCTGTTCCGGCGCGGCGCGCCCGAGGAGCGCCCGGATCGGGTTCCAGCCGAGCGTCGCCGCGGCCAGGCCGGAGCCGGCGAGGGCGACGACGACCCACGCCCCGAAGCCGCCGAACCACTGCCGCCAGTAGAAGGCGGCGAAGTTTCCCCAGAGGCCGCTCGCCGCGCTCGCCTCCCCCGGCGCTGGATGCAGCCCGACGCCGATGGTGATCGGCAGGAGGAGCACGAGGCCGCCGACGAAGACGAGCCACGACCGGTCCGTGTCCGACTCGAGCCGGCCGAAGTAGCGCAGCGCGTGCACGAGGGGGACGAGGGGGGCCAGCGCCGCCGCCGGCCAGCCGAGGAGCGCGACGAGCGGCCGCGCGAGCCACCAGCCCACCCACCCGACGTTGGCGCGCACGTCCACGCCCGTGCGCAGCTGCGCGAGGGCGAGGACGGCCAGCGCGCCGCCGAGAAAGATGCCGAACAGCAACAGCGCGATGCCCGAGAGCTCGCGCTTCAGGTGGGAACTGCCCACGGGATTACCGCTCCCGGTCTGGTCCGAGCTTGGTGATCTGGCGGTCCTGGTAGATCGGAATGACGGGATGGGCATCCACCGCCGCGCATGCCGCGAGATCCTCGCCGAAGCCGGCCTCCATCAGGGCCCGGCCGTGCTCGGATGCCTCGAACATGCGCGCGATCCCCTCGCCGTAGCGCTTGTCCACGAGCATCGCCGCGAGCGCCGCGTCGTTGAGCTCGAGGCCCTGGAGCCGCTTGGAGACGTGGTGGGCGTACCGTCCCGCGCACGCCGCGTCCTCGAGCGAGAACTGGCGGTCGCGGCCCGCGCACACGATGGCGATGTCGGCGCCCCCGCGCAACGCCGCGCGCAGCATCGTCAGCACCGCCGAGAAGTTGACGTACGACGCGACGATGACGTCACGCGCGCCCTGCACCGCCGCGATCGCGCCCGTGCCGTTCGTCGTCGTCAGCAGCACGGTCTTCCCCTCGACCTTCTCCGGCGTGTATTCCCGCGGCGAGTTGCCGAGATCGAACCCCGGGATGGGGAGCATCTTCCGCTCGCCGGCGAGGAGCACGTCGGCGCGCTCCAGCGCCTTGGCGCGCGCGACCACGTCCTCCGAGCTCTCCAGCGGCACCACCGCGCGCGCGCCGTTGTCCAGCGCGGTGGCGATGGTCGTCGACGCGCGCAGGACGTCGATCACCGCGACCACGCGGCCGGCGGTGTCGGCCGCGGTCATGCCGGACCAGCCGAAGAACACGTCGAGTCGCACTTACGCCGGCTCCTTGAGCAACTGGGGCTCGCGCTCCAGGAATTTCGTGTCCACGTCGCCCGCCACGAAGCTCGGATTCGTCATGACGCGGGCGAGGAAGGGGATCGTCGTCGTCACCCCTTCGATGATGAAGCTGTCGAGGGCCACCAGCATGCGCGCGATCGCCTCGTCGCGGTCGCGCCCCTGGCACATGAGCTTGGCGAGGAGCGAATCGTAGTACGGCGGCACCGTGTAGCCGTCGTAGACGTGCGTGTCGAGCCGCACGCCCGGGCCGCCCGGCGGATGGAAGGCCATGATCTTCCCCGGCGACGGCTGGAAGTTGCGCGCCGGGTCCTCGGCGTTCACGCGCACCTCGATCACGTGCCCGCGCAGCGGGGGCAGCGACTGCACGCTGAGCGGCTCGCCCGCGGCGACGCGGATCTGCTCCTTCACGAGGTCCACGCCGGTGATCATCTCGGTGACGCCGTGCTCCACCTGGATGCGCGTGTTCATCTCCATGAAGAAGTACGACCCGTCGGTGTCGAGCAGCATCTCGATCGTGCCCGCGCCCACGTAGTCGATCGCCTTCGCGCCGAGCACGGCGTCCGCGCCCATGCGCTCGCGCAGGTCGGGGGTGACGGCGGGGCTCGGCGCCTCCTCGATCAGCTTCTGGTGGCGCCGCTGGACCGAGCAGTCGCGCTCGCCCAGGTGGATGACGTGGCCGTGCTTGTCACCGAGGATCTGGAACTCGATGTGCCGCGGGCGCGCGAGGTACTTCTCGACGTACACGTCGCCATTGCCGAAGGCGGAGAGCGCCTCGGAGCGCGCGAGCTGGAAGGAGCGCGCGAAGTCGTCGGGGTCCTTGGCGACGCGCATTCCCTTCCCGCCGCCGCCCGCCGCGGCCTTGATGATGACCGGGAAGCCGATGGACCTGGCGAACTCGCACGCCTCCTCGACGTCCTCGACCGGGCCCGGGGTGCCGGGGACGATGGGCACGCCGACGGCGGTCATGGCCTTGCGCGCCGCCGCCTTGTCGCCCATCACGCGGATCTGCTCCGCGGTCGGGCCGATGAAGGCGATGTTCGACGCGGCGCAGATCTCGGCGAACTCCGCGTTCTCGGCGAGGAAGCCGTAGCCCGGATGGATCGCGTCGGCGCCGGTGATCTCGGCGGCGGCGATGATCCGCGGGACGTTCAGGTACGATTCGCGCGCGGGCGGCGCGCCGATGCAGACGTCGTCGTCGGCGAAGCGGACGTGCAGCGACTCGCGGTCGGCCTCGGAGTACACGGCGACGGTCTGGATGCCGAGCTCCCGGCACGCGCGGATGACGCGCAGCGCGATCTCGCCGCGATTGGCGATGAGAACTTTCTTGAACATGGGTTCGACGTGCCGGCCTACGCGTTCGCGTCGTTCTCGAAGCCGGCCCAGCTCGAGTCGCTCGTGCCGGCGACGCCCTGCACGCGCAGCGCGAACTCGGCCGGGCTGGTGGCGAAGAAGACCGCGCTCTCGTACGAGATGGTGCCGTGCGAATAGAGCTGCATCAGCGACTGGTCGAAGGTCTGCATCCCATACTGCGCCGCGCCTTCCTTGATGAGGTCCGGGATGTTCAGCGTCTTCTCCATGTCACGGATCTGGTCGCGCACCGCGGCCGTGTTGATGAGGATCTCGGACGCGGGCACGCGCCCCGGCTTGTCGGCGCGCGGCACGAGGCGCAGCGAGACGACCGCCTGGAGGGCGCTGGCGAGCGAGAAGCGGACTTCCGCCTGCTGGTGCGGCGGATAGAAGGACAATATGCGGTTGATCGTCTGCGTCGCGTCGGTCGTGTGGAGCGTCGAGAACACGAGGTGGCCGGTATCCGCCGCCTTCAGCGCCGTGTCGAGCGTCTCCAGGTCGCGGATCTCGCCGATGAGGATGACGTCGGGGTCCTGCCGCAGCACGCGCCGCAGCGCCTGCCCGAAGGTCGACGTGTCGGTGCCGACCTCGCGCTGGTTGATGTGGCAGTTGATGTCGCGGTGCAGGAACTCGATCGGGTCCTCGATCGTGATGACGTTCGCCTTGCGATGCTCGTTGATGTGCTGGATCATCGCGGCGAGCGCCGTCGACTTGCCGGAGCCGGTGATGCCGGTGACGAGCACGAGCCCGCGCGGCTTCATCGAGATCTCCTCCATCACCGGCGGGAGGTTCAGCTCCGCGATCGTGCGCGCCTGGTACGGGATGGCGCGCATCGCGTAGCAGAGCGAACCGCGCTGCTGGTAGATGTTCACGCGGAAGCGCCCGATGCCCGGCACGCCGATGGCGAAGTCGCACTCCTTCTCCTCGGCGAACTGCTTCACCTGCCGCGGCGTCATGAGCTGCTCGGCGAGGTTCTTCAGGTCCTCCGGGCGCAGCGGCGGCAGGGAGAGCGCCGTGAGGTCGCCATTCACGCGGAGCGTCGGCGGGCGGCCCACCTTGAGGTGGAGGTCGGAGGCGCTGCGCTGGACGAGCTCCTGCAGCACCGCCGTGAAGTTGAACGCCGAGGCGTCCTTGGGCGACGCGCCGGGAGCCGCCTGCGGGCTGGGCGCGTGCGTGGGGTTAGGCATTGGGATCGATGCGGAAGAGCACCTGGCCGTACTCGACGGGTTGCGCGTCCTGGGCGAGGATCTCCCGGACCGTGCCCGAGTACTCGGATTCGATCTCGTTCATGATCTTCATCGCCTCGATGATGCAGAGGATCTGGCCCTTCTGCACGCGGCTGCCCACCGTGACGTACGCGGCCGCGCCCGGCTCGGGCGAGGCATAGAACGTCCCGACCATCGGCGACTTCACCTCCAGCCCGCCGGCACCCGCCGCGGCGGGCTTCGCCGCCGCCCCCTCGTCCGTCAGCGCCGGCAGCCCCGCGGCCGGCGTGACCCGCTCGCCCGGCGCCGGCGCGGCTGGCAGGAGCGCCGGCATCGGCATCGGCGCCGCGACCTGCACGGCCCCGCGCTGCTGCGGGCTCTTCGAGATGCGGATCTTCATGCCCTTGTCCGTCGAGATCTCGATCGAATCCACGGTCGATTCGTCGATGATCTCGATCAGCTTCTTCACATAGCGTAAGTCGATCATGGTGTCCATGGAGAATTTCCCGACCGCGGGGGCTCAGGTCAGCTCGATCAGCTCGCGCGTGAACTGGGTGAGGAGCCGCGGCGCGTCGGCGGCGAGGAACACGTCGTCCTCGATGCGTACGCCTCCCCACCCCGGCCGGTAGATGCCCGGCTCGATCGTCACCACTGCTCCTTCCGGCAGGGGCGCGTCGGCCGTCCGCGCCAGTCGCGGCGCCTCGTGCACCTCCAGCCCCACCCCGTGCCCGAGGCTATGGCCGAACAACTCTCCATAGCCGTGCTGCTCAATGTAGCCGCGCGCGATCGCGTCGGCATCCCGCCCCGACATGCCGGCGCGCACGCCGCGCGCCGCGCGCTCGTTGGCGACGCGCACGACCTCGTAGGCCTCGCGCTGCTCGGACGTCGCCTCCCCGATGACGAAGGTGCGTGTGATGTCGGAGCAGTAGCCCTGCACCTCGGCGCCGAAGTCGAGAAGGAGGAAGTCGCCGCGCTCGACCACGCGCGCCGACGAGCGCGCGTGCGGGAGCGCCGCCCGCGGACCGGAGGCGACGATGGAGGGGAACGGAAAGCCCTCGCTCCCCTCGTCGCGCAGCGCCTTCTCCAGCGCGCCCGCCACCTCGAGCTCCGTCAGCCCGGCGTGGAGCTGCGGCAGGAGGCGCTCCAGCGCGCGCGTCGCGACGTCCGCGGCCGCCTGGATGAGCGCCAGCTCGTCCGCGTCCTTGCGCTCGCGCAGCGTCTCGACGAGGTCGAGCGTGGGGCGCCACTGCCAGCGCGAGCCGCCCTCGAGCAGCCGCTGGAAGTCGCGATGGAGCAGGTGCGCCGACTCGAAGCCGGCGACCTGGACGCCCGCGAGCTGCGCGAGCTGCTGCCACAGCCCCGCCCAGAGGCTCTGCGCCTCGACGACGATCCGCGCGAGATCGCCCACCTCGTCCGCGACCTGCGTCTGGTAGCGGAAGTCGGTGATGAAGACGACGTCGCGCTGCGTCACGAAGAGCAGCGCGCTCGACCCGGAGAAGCCGGTGAGATAGCGGATGTTGGGGAGGCTCGTGACGAGCAGCCCGTCGACGTGGGCCGCCGTCAGGCCGTCCGCGAGCGCGGCGAGCCGCCGCGGGCGTGGGTCAGGCACGGTGGGCGAGCGACGAGACGAGTCCGCGCAGCGCCAGCTCGTAGCCGTACGTCCCGAGACCGCAGACGAGCCCCACGGCCGCCGAGGCGAGCATCGAGTGACGGCGCTCCGGCTCGCGCGCGTAGACGTTCGTGATGTGCACCTCGACGAAGGGCACGGCCACCGCCGCCAGCGCGTCGCGGATGGCGAGGCTCGTGTGCGTGTACGCGCCCGCGTTCACCACCGCGCCGTCCACCCGCCCGCGCATCGCCTGGATCCTGTCGATGAGCTCTCCCTCGCCGTTGTGCTGCGCGAACTCGATCTCCACCTCGATCTCGCCGGCCACCTCGCGCAGCCGCTTCTCCACCGACGCCAGCGTCTCGCGGCCGTAGAGCGACGGCTCGCGCACGCCGAGCAGGTTGAGGTTGGGCCCGTTGAGGACGGCGATCCTCACGACTTCTTCAACCCTTCGAGCCAGGCGTTGAACTGCTCGATGTCGTCGGTCCCCGCCCCGCCCCCCTGCGCCGGTCCCCCCTGCTCCGGCGTCGCGGGAGCCGTGCCGCGGTCGCTCGCGCCGTCGGAGAAGAACTGGTCGAAGGAGAAGCTCGGCGTGGAGCTCCGCCGCGCGGTGGACGTGGGTTCGCGGAAGACCGCATCGAGCGAGAGCTCGGTCGCGGCCTGGCGCGCCGGCTGGCCGCGGATGTCCGCCGCCGCGGCGTCGCGCGGAGCGTCCGCCGCTGGATGCGACGACGGCTCGAAGGCGTCGGCGAGCGTCGAAGCGGCCTCCTCGTCGCCGCTCGAGACGGCCGGGTTGGAGAAGAGGTGGTCGATCGACCCGCCGACGGTGCCCCGATCCGCGGGCGCGGAGGGGGGCATCGGGACGGCGACATCGGCCGGGGGCTCGCTCGCCGCCGGGCCGTTGCCCGACGTACGGGGCGCGGGCGAGTCCGTACTCCACGGCTCGTCGATCACCGGCAGCCCGTCGAGCGCCGCGGCGCTGCGCTCCTCGTTCGGCGTCGGCGCGGCGGCGTCCTGCTCCGTGGACGACCCGGCGGAGTTGCCTCCACCCGACGGGCCGTCGTCCGGCGTGCTCGCGGACGCGTCGGCGTCACGAGGACGGCGTGCGGCGAGGGCGGCGAGGAAGTCGCGGATCGTCATCGCCTCCGCCGTCGTCCCCGCGGCGTTCACGGCGGCGGCGTGGCTCAGCGACTCGAGCTCCGCGAGGCGGAGGCGGAGCGCCTGGTCGTCCGGCCGCTCGGAGACGAGCTGGCGATAGACGGCGATGGCCTCGTCGCGGTGGCCCTGCCTCACGTACAGCTCGGCCATCGTCTCGGTGACGAACGGCGCGGGCGCGCTCGGCGTGCTCGAGGCGGCCGGCGCGCTCGACATGTCCGACGCTTCCTCGGGCGCCGAGGGCGCCGACGCCTCCGTCTCGGCCGTCAGCTCCGCCTGGATGTCCAGCGCGGCGACATCGGGGACAGCGGGGATGGGCGCGGGAGGTGTCGGCGGCGGAGGCGATGCGGCCACCTCCCACCCGGGGACCTCGAGCGTGGGCATCCCCCACACGGGCGTCTTCATCGGCTCGGGCGGCAGCGGCGGCAGCTGCTCGACCTTCGCCGCCTGGCCGATGCCGATGGGGGGCGCTTCGGGTGCGGCGGTCGGCGCGGCCGGCTCGCTCGCGAGGGGCGCTTCCGCCGCGGGACCGGGTTCGGACGCCGCCGGAGGCACCGTCCCGGCGCCGGCGGACGGCGTCGAGAACGAGTCCTCGAGCACGTCCAGACCCTCGAGCGGCGCGAACGCCGCCGGGTTGGCGGGCGGCTCGTGCTGCATGGACTCGAGCCCCTCCAGGGCGCCGACAGCCGGGGGCGCCGTCGCTCCGGCTGGGGAGGTGCCGGGGACGGGGGAGTCCAGCTCGAGCGGGAGGTCGGCCGGGATGTCGGGCAGCGGCGTGCCGGCGGCGGGCGCCGTGGCCGCCTGGGGCTCGGCGGGTGCCGAGGGAGCGGGCGCGGCGGGCGCCGGCTGGTCGGCGCCCGCCGCGGCGGTGCCAAACGAGAGGTCGAGCGCGTCGAGGTCGATGACGCCGCTGTCGGTGCTCGCGTGCGGCACCGTGAGCTCCGCGGCCGGCACTTCGGGCTTCTTCTCCGCCGCCTCGACGCGCACCTCCTCGACCAGCGACGCGAAATCCGCCAGGGGGCTCTCCGTCGGCTCCGTCTCGAGCGGCACGTCGACGACGGGCTCGGGTGCGCTGGCGGCTGGCGCTTCGGCCGTCGCCATGCCATCCCCCGCCACCGTCTCCGCCGGCGCGCCCCCCGCGGCCGCCGGCGCTTCCGGGAGCGACGCCAGCACGCTCGCGATCTCCTCGTTGCGCGGATCCGCGTCGAGGACGCGGAGGTACCAGCTTCGTGCGGCGGCGAGGTCCCCCTGCTCGCGGGCGATGTCCCCGAGGTGGCGGAGGGCGATCAGGTTCTCCGGATCGAGCGACAGCGCCGTCTCGAACACGGTCTTCGCCTCGTCGTATCGCCGCGCCTCGAACAGCGCCTGGCCGTAGACGATATGCCCGCTCATGTGTCCGGGCTGCTGCGGCAGGTACTCCTGGCAGATGAAGATCGCCTGATCGATGTCCCCGGCCTTCCGGTATTCGTTGGCCAGCGGCGCGAAGTAGCGCCGCGGGTTCTCGTCGAACTTCTTCTGGAGCTCTTCTATTCGCGGAGAACTGGCCATCTGGGGACTCGATGGGACTGCGAGGACTGGCTGGGGAGGTCCGGGAAAATACATCGCGCGCGCCCGGGGAGTCAATCAGGAAGTCGCGCCGTCACTTGATTTTAGGGCGCGCGCACGCCTAGGTTTCTGAGCTTGTACCCTCCACCACCTCCCCTGCGAGGAGTATCGCCCCGTGCTGCAACAAATGCGGAGCGCCGCCAAGTACATCTGGATCCTGGTCACCCTGGCCTTCGTCGGCGGCTTCCTGCTCGTTCAAACTTCCGGCCTGCTGGGCCGCACCACGGTCACCCCCACCACGGCGGTCGCCAAGGTCAACGGCCAGGAAATCCTCTATCAGGACTACACGAAGCAGTACCAGCAGGCGATCAACCAGGAGCAGCAGCAGAGCGGCCGCTCCCTGACCGAGGACGAGACGCGTCGGATCGAGAACGCGACCTTCGACCAGATGGTCACCGACGTGCTCCTGCAGCAGGAGTATCGCAAGCGCGGCATCAGCGTCTCCGACCAGGAGATCAAGGAGTACGCGCAGTTCGCGCCGCCCCCCTGGATCCAGCAGTCGCCGGAGCTGCAGACGAACGGGCAGTTCGACATGCAGAAGTACCAGCGCCTGCTCGCCAGCCCCGTGGCACGGCAGGAGGGGCTCAACGTCGCGCTCGAGCAGTATTACCGCAGCGAGATCCCGCGCCTGAAGCTGTACGACCAGATCAGCAGCGGTGTGTACGTGACCGACGCCGAGCTGTGGCGCATCTGGCAGGACCAGCACGACAGCGCCCAGGTGAGCTACGTCGGCTTCCGCCCGCAGCCCGACAGCGCGCTGGCGAAGTCCATCTCCGATGACGAGCTGCGGAAGTACTTCGAGGCGCACAAGGCCGACTTCGATCGCCCCGGCCACGCGGTGCTCTCGGTGCTGATGATCCCCAAGCTCGTCACGGCGGCGGATACGGCGGCGGCGCGCGCGCGCGCGGACTCGCTCCGCCAGGCGATCCTCAAGGGCGCCAAGTTCGAGGACGTGGCGAAGAGCCAGTCGTCGGACTCCGCGTCGGGAGCGAACGGCGGCGACCTGGGCAAGGGCCCGAAGGGGCGCTTCGTCCCCGAGTTCGAGAAGGTGGCCGACACGCTGCATCCGGGCGAGATCTCCCAGCCGGTGCTGACGCCCTTCGGCTTCCACATCATCCGCCTCGACTCGCGGAGCGGCGACACGCTCGGCCTGCACCACATCCTGATCCCGATCACGCAGAGCGATTCCTCGGCGCTGCGCACGGACAAGAAGGCGGATACCCTGTCGAACCTCGCGGCGAGCTCGGACCAGCCGAAGAAGTTCGATGCCGCGGCGAAGCGGCTCCACCTGACCATCATGAAGGTCACGGCGTTCGAGGACGAGCCGGCGAACTACCAGGGCCACGTCATCCCGAGCGTCAGCGCCTGGGCGTTCAGCGGCGTGAAGCCTGGCGAGACGAGCGAGCTGTACGACGACCAGAACGGCTACTACCTGGCGCGGCTCGACCAGATCACGCCGGGCGGGAATCCGACCTTCGAGAACGTGAAGGAGGACGTCCGAGCGCAGGTGGCGCAGCAGAAGGAGCTGGACAAGCTGGCCCCGGCGGCGCAGCAGCTGGCCTCCGCGGCGGCGCACAGCACCCTGGAGTCGGCGGCGGCGCAGCAGAAGCTCACGGTGGAGAAGACGCCGATGTTCACGCGCGGCCAGTTCGTGCCGGGGCTCGGCCAGTACAACGAGGCCGTCGGCGCGGCGTTCGGCTTGGCCGTGGGCCAGGTGAGCGCGCCCGTGCGGACCGAGCAGGCGATCTTCGTCGAGCGGGTGGACCGGCGCGTGACGGCGGACAGCGCCGCGTTCCTGAAGGCGAAGGACGCGCTGCGGGAGCAGCGCATCCAGCAGCTCCGGCAGCAGCGCGTGCAGGTCTTCCTCCACGACCTCCGCGCGAGCGCGAAGATCGACGATCACCGCAAGGAGATCAACGCCGCGATGCGGCGGACGGAGGGGTGACGCAGCGACGAGGGACGCGCGTCCCTCCCCTGTTCCAGGAACGCGAAACCGCGGCGAGAAGAGATCCTCGCCGCGGTTTTCGCATTCCGCTGGTTTGGGCTCGGTGGACGAACGACGTCGTTCCGGCCTGCGGCCACCGGCGGCGCACCGTAGCTGCCACGGGCGCGGGGCGCCCGCGGGGTGTCTACGGCGGCGGGGGGGGTCCCGGGCGTGTGCCGCGGTCCGCGTGCCTAGGTGAGCCGCTTCGGCTCCGGCCGGGCCGGTTCCTCTTCCTGCTGGCGAACGGATGCCGTCGTCGGCTCGCCGCCGCTCAGGCGTTCGGCGGGCCGGTCCGGCTCGCGGATCTGGCGATCCATGTCGTTGATGTTCCGCTTGAACTCGCGGATGCCCTTGCCGATCGACGCGCCGATCTCCGGGACGCGGCGGGCGCCGAACAGCACCAGGATGATCACGAGGATCATCAGGAGCTCGGTGAAGCCGATGTTGCCGAAATTCATGGGAATCTCCTAGAAGAGCGACCGTGCGATGAGATACGCGACGAGGACGCCGACGAGGCTCAGGAGCGACACGTCGAGGGCGACCGGGCCGATGGCGAAGGTGAGGATGACGAGGTCCACGTGCAGTGGTCCGAGCGAGGGAGTCACCCCCGTCGTGAGGAATTCCTTGACCGCGCCCGCGGGCATGAAGCGGCGGGCGATCTGCGTGAGCGCGCCGCCGACGATGAACCCGATCGCGAGGACGAGCACGTTGAAGCCCGGGCGGGAGCGCGAGGAAGAGCTGCGAGGTGGCATTACCAGCGCCGGTCCATGACGTAGGCGATCGCGTCGGTGAGCGCCGTGCGGGCCGCCCCCTCCGGGAGGGGCGCGAGCGCCGCCTCCGCTTCATCGGCGAACTCCGCGCCGCGCCGGCGCGCGTACTCAATACCCCCTGCGTCGGCCACGATCCCGACGACGTCGCCGATCAGCGTGTCGTCGGGCTCGTCCGTCGCGAACAGCTCGTCCACCCGCCGCCGCGCCGCGGGCGTCACCGTGCCGAGGGCGGCGATGAGCGGGAGCGTCACCTTGTGCTCGCGGAGGTCGGAGCCGGACGTCTTGCCGGTCACCGATTCATCCTCGGTGTAGTCGAGGATGTCGTCGGCGATCTGGAAGGCCATGCCGAGCCGCTCGCCGTAGCGCGCCAGCGGCGCGCGGAACTCCGGCGCGCCGCAGAGCGCGCCCGTCTCGCACGACGCCGAAAGCAGCGACGCGGTCTTCGCGCGAATGAGCTGGAAGTACTGCTCCTCGGTGAAGGCGAGGGCCTCGATCGCGCCGAGCTGCAGCATCTCGCCGGTGGAGAGGAGGTTCGACACCTCGGTGAGGATGCGCAGCACCTCGAGGTCGCCGAGGCGCACGAGGGCGATGAGGGCGCGCGAGTACAGGAAGTCGCCCATGATCACCGAGACCTGATGGCTGAACAGCGCGTTCACCGTCGGCTGGCCGCGCCGCAGGTTCGAGTGATCCACGGAGTCGTCGTGGACGAGCGTGG
Organism: uncultured Gemmatimonadota bacterium; assembly: GCA_946480295.1. The sequence continues at coordinate 2,015 of CAMLIT010000065.1, read as the reverse complement.
CGAGGTGCATCAGCTCGATCGACGCGGCGACGGTGGTGGCGCGCGGCTCCGGAGCGCCGGCGGCGGCGCTGGCGAGGAGCGTCAGCGTCGGGCGGAAGAGCTTCCCGCGCATGCGCAGGAGGTGCCCGTTCACCGCCTCCACGTTAGGCAGGTCGGAGGTGAGGATGCGGCGCATCTCGCCGACGACCTCCTCGAGGCGGTCGTGCACCGGCGCCTGGATCGCGCGCAGGGCGTCGACGGGGGGGCGGGCGCGCGTGGACGGCACCGTCATCGCGCCACGCGCTCCAGCTCGCGGACGCGGCTGGCCACATCCTGGAACTCTATGTCCACCAGGAACACTCGCTGGTAGTAGGTCAAGGCTTCCTCTCGGCGGTTGAGCGCCTCGGCCGCGCGGCCGAGGAGGTACAGCACTCCGACCAGCTTGTCGTCGGAGCTCCCGTCGTCGGTGAGGGCGCGCGACAGCACCGTCGCCGCCATGGAGTACTGCTCCTTCTCGATGAAGCACTGCCCCAGCGCCTCGTACGTCGGCACGCGGTTCGTCGGCGCGCGCAGCGCCTTCTGGAACTCGCCGATGGCCTCGTCCACCAGCCCCATCTCCTTGAAGGCGATGCCGAGGTCGTAGTGGGCCTGGTAGTCCTCCTGGTCGACGTTCTGCGCGATCCCCTGCTTGAACTTCCGGAGCATGTCCTGGAAGTCCGCCTCCTCGTCGCCCGTCGGCTCGTGCTCCTCGACGATCATGCGCGTGTCGGCGGGCCCCACCTCGTCGCGCAGCAGGTCGCCGAGGTTCACGAAGCTGTCGTCGCCGCCGGCGTCCGCGACGCTCACGCGCTGGCGCGACGGCGACCCCGCCGCGGCCGTCCTGCCGTTCGCGCCACGCCGCGCCGGCGGCGCCACGGGATCGGGCTCCGGCTCGGGGAGCGCCTCCAGCGCGGCCTGCGCGCGGATGTCGTCGGGCGCGAGGTCGAGGACGCGCTGGTAGACGGCGCGCGCCTTGTCCAGCTGGTCGGTGCCCCCGAGCGCCTCGCCGAGGGCGAGATACGCCTCGATGAGCCGCGGCCGGTCGTTGGTGCGGAAGGCGTACTCCACGCGCTTCTGGAGATGCCGGATCGTGCCGGGATCGAGCCGGGTGATCTCCTCGGCGATGCGCGCGGCGAGATCGAGATCGTTCGCGTGCTCGGCGCCGAACATGGCCGTCTCGAGCTCGCGGACGCCGCCCTCGCGATCGCCCGCCTCGAGCATCGCCTCGCCGAGCTCGCGGCGCAGGGCGACGTTGTCGGGGTCCCCCTCGACCGCGGCGAGCAGCGCCTCGACGGAGCGGGCGGCGAACTGCGTGGCGCTGTGCGGCGCGACGGCGGCCGCCTCGACCTCCTCGTCGATCGCCAGCTCGACCTCGATCTCCTCCGCCGACTGCGCCTCCTCGGCGTCGGGCGTGATCAGCTCGAACGCCGCCGCGTCGTCGGCCGGCGCGGCACGGGCGGCCGCCGGGCGGGCGTTCGCCGGGCCGATGGTCTGGTCGATGTCGTCGGCCAGCGTGAGCTCGGGCACCGACGCGCCGGGGCCACGCCCGGCACGGCTTCTCGGCTCAGGGATGTCGATGTCGAGGAGCGGGATCTCCGGCTCGGCGCTCGCCGCCGGCTCCGGCTCGGGTTCGGAGAGCTCGACCGGCTCGACCGCTTCGACCGGCTCGACGTAGGTGCCCTCGCCCAGCTCGTCGAGCGCGCCGGTGGTGAAATCGAGGAGTGACTCGTCAGGCGCGTCGTCCGACGCGCCGACGTCGCCGGTGTGGTCGAGCAGCGACTCGGCCGCCGACGGGAAGCCGCGCATGATCTCACCGTCGCCCGTCGCGTCGCCGAACGACGTGGACTCGATGTCGAGCAGCGACGACGCGCCCATGTCGACGGTGTCCTCGACGAGGTACGTCGGCTCGAGGCCGTCGATCGGCGCCGCGGCGGCGGCCGGATCGACGAGCGTGGGATCCGCCGCGCCGGTCTCCGGCAGCGGCGCGTCGGAGAGCT
>CAMLIT010000064.1 GCA_946480295.1 uncultured Gemmatimonadota bacterium | reverse complement strand
CCCAGGCCGCGACGTCGATCTCCGTTCGGCCGGCCTGCTCGGCCGGATACACGCCCGCCTGCACGTGCTTGTGAATTTGCGGCAGCAGCGCGAGGTACTCCGGCGGCTTCGTGTGCGGATGGAGCAGCCACGCGTCGGGGGAGCTCAGGTTCAATCGCCAGGCGCCGGCGTTCCGGAGCCGTCGGAAGAGCATGATCTCCGGCGCGCGCGGATAGCCACGACGCAGGTACTTCACCGCGAGCACTTCGAGGAGCACGCGTCCCTGCAGCAGCGGCAGGAAGCGCCGGAAGCGCTCGCGATCCAGCAGCATGCAGCGGGTGCTGAACCAGCTGTTGCGCCATCCTCCCTGAACGGGGACGTACGGAAGTGCTTCGTGCCGGCTCGGTCCATCAGGCGTGCCGGTCACGTGAGCGAACGGCGGGCTGATGCGTGGCGTCCCGGCGACGGCGCCCGGGATCTCGAGCATTCCCTCCGCCGCTTCCGCGGCCCAGTCGTAGCCCGGCGCCTGGTACAGCAGCATGTCCGCGTCGTAATGCAGGACGAAGCGGGTGCGCGGGAGCTCGAAGCCGGCCAGGTATGCCGTGAGAGCGCATCCGCCGTAGTCGTGCGTTTCCTTCACGAGTCCGCGCAGGTAGGATCGCGAGAGCTCGTCGATCAGCGCGTCGCCGGGGTGGAGATAGACGATCTCGTCGAGGTGCCCCGCCGAGCGGAGCGACTCCGCGATCGCGCGGATGCGTTCCACGCGCTCCCTGAACTGGGCCTCCGGAAAGCGCGCGTCCGGGTCCACGAGCTTCGTGCGCTGCGGACGGCAGCAGTCGACGACGGCCATCCGATGACACACGGACCCCGCGTGTGCGCGGGCCAGCGCCGGCACGGTCAACTCGGCGTACGCGATGTCGCCGGGGGACAGGTTGATCTGGAGCGTGACGTCGGCCGTCATGCGGATGCTCGAATGGCGTTCGGAGGGTCCACGCACGACGAGCGACACTCCGTCGCGGGCGGTCGCTGGATGCGCGCGAATGTGCAGGGGGCATACCACGGCGGCGGGTTCGCCCGCCGCCGTGTCGCCGAGAGGCGTCGAGCGAGGGGCGGCCGGGACTCCGGCGGTCTCTCGCTCGCGGCTAGCCGCTGGCGGCCTCGCCGGCGAGCTCGCCCGCGGGCTGCGCCTCGGGCGCGGGCATCTCGCGGCGCCGGCGCCCGAGCTGCGCGCGCAGGCGCAGGAACGGCTGCTCGACGAGCCAGTACGACGCCTCGGCGCAGATGAAGATGGCCGCGAGATTCACGACGTATGGGATGCCGGCGTACATGTGGGTGACGCTCGCGTCGGCCGTGAAGAGCTGTTGCCAGAGATACAGGCTGTAGGAGAGAACGCCGACGTGGACCAAGAGGCGTGAGTTGAGGACGCGGCCGCCCGCCGAGCGGGGCGCGTGAATCCCCCAGACGAGGATGGCGGCGATCGCCATCCCCTCGAGCGTCTGCCCCACCGTCATCACGTACGCGCCGTGGTAACGCGCGGCAAGCATGGGCGAGACGACGAGCAGGAAGGCGAGCGCGAGCCACTGGAGCCGCATCCGCTCTACGACCCGGTAGAAGCGCCGCGGCAGGTCGGTGGTGGAGAGGAGCGCCAGCAGGCAGCCGAACATCAGCGTGTCGACGCGGGTGTGCAGCATCATTCCCAGCCGGCCGCGGATCGCCGGGAGGATGAAGTAGGACGCCACCCGCACCGGCGGCACGAGGAGGATCAGGAGGATCGCCAGCCGGGTCGCGCGCTTGCGGCCGAGGAGCAGCAGTGTCGCCGGCCAGAGGAGATAGAACTGCTCCTCGACGCTGAGCGACCAGGAGTGTCCGACCCACCAGTACCGGTCCCAGGTCGAGGGCCAGGGGACGTAGTTCCAGATGAAGAGCCCAGCGCGGACGAGGTCACCCTGATTCAGAGCGATGATGCGCCACGCCCCGAGCAGCGCGATGACGGCGAGGAAGGTGTAGAACGCCGGGAGGATGCGGAACGCGCGCCGCCAGTAGAAGCGGCGGAGCCGGATCTCCCCCGTCGCGTCGAGCTCGGCCAGAAGGAGTCCGGTGATCAGATATCCGCTGATGACGAAGAACACGGACACGCCGACCTGCGCGCTCTCCACGAGGACGTCCGACAGCCCGCCCATGTGCGGCGCGACCGTCACGATGCGCGACGCACTGTGCCCGAGGAGGACGAGGAGAATGGAAACGGCCCGGAGACCGTCCAGCGAAGGGATGCGCCGCTCAGTCTTCATTCACACCCAAACGAGTTCGGTCCGCGTGCGATGACCGGTGCGTCGCGCGGACAGCGTGCCTTCCGCAAGCGACACGCCAGCCGCCGATCTCCGGCAGTGCGTCGCGCGATCCAACCTCATGAGGCACCCTTCTTGCCTTGTTCGGCCGCGACCACAACGCAACGACGCGGGGCGGGAGCGGTCTTCCAGCCCGCGCGACCGTGACTCGACTGCCGGGATTCCCGCGCCGGCCTCACGCTGCTCAGCTTGCGCGATCTCCACGTTCCGATCTGGCTCTACATCCTCGGATTCGCGACCGCGCTCGGCGCGTCTCTCGCCCTGACGTACGCGGTCCGTGAGCGCGCCAGACGGGCGCGTTTGTTCGACGGCATCGACAGCCGCAAGATCCATTCGGGCGAGATCCCGCGACTCGGTGGCGTCGCCGTCTTCGCGTCGGCGATGGTCGCTCTCGGCGCCGTCCTGGCGATCGATTCGAGCCTGGGGTCACTCAGCGAGGGGCGCGGGCTCGCGTCGATCCTCCTCGGCGCGGTGGGCATCCACTTCGTCGGCCTGTACGACGACCTCCGCTCGATGCGCGCGCGGACGAAGCTCGCGCTGCAGGTCGCCATCGCGCTCGGGGTGTACCTCGCCGGTGCACGGGTCACGACGCTGTCGCTGCCGTTCTTCGGCATCATCCCGCTCGCGTCGGGCGTGGGACTCCTCTTCACCGTCGTCTGGCTCGTCGGCATCACGAACGCCTTCAACCTGATCGACGGCCTGGACGGACTCGCCTCCGGCGCGGCGATGTTCGCGCTGAGCACGATGTTCGTGGCGGCCACGCTGAACGGGCAGTCGAGCGCGGCGCTCGTGATCGTCACCCTCGCCGGGGCGACCCTCGGCTTTCTCGCCTACAACTTCCACCCGGCGTCGATCTTCCTCGGCGATTCCGGGAGCATGTTCCTCGGCTTCATGCTCGCCGGCGTGGGACTGCTCAGCTCGCAGAAGTCGCCGACGGTCGTCGCGGTGGCCATTCCGGTGGTGTCGCTCGGGCTTCCGGTCATGGACACCATGATCGCCATCGTCCGGCGGTTCCTGCGCCGCCAGCCGATCTTCTCCGCGGACCGCGGCCACATCCATCACCGTCTGCTGGTGCTCGGACACACCCCGCGCCAGGCGACGCTGCTGCTGTACGGCGCCTGCGCGGTGCTTGGCCTCGCGGCGATGCTCCTCGTCAACGACTCGGGCTACGTCGCCCTCGTGCTGGTCGTGATGGGGCTCGGGGCGGCGGTGGCCATCCAGCGGCTGCGGTACCAGGAGTTCCAGGAGCTGGCGCTGGTCCTCAAGAAGGGCGTGCAGCAGCGGGCGGTGATCGAACGTGGCGTGAAGATCCGCGAGGCGAGCATGACGCTGGCGGGGCTCACGTCGCTCGACGCGATGTTCACGGTGCTCGCGCAGACGTTCGCGGCGGACGAGTGCCAGCGGGCGGAGATCCGCCTGCGGCCCTCCTTCCTGTATGAGGGGCAGGTGGCATCGCTCGACCGCCGGCTGGACGACGACGTGCCGGTGTGGACGTGGACGCGCAGCGACCTGGCCGAGCCGTCGCTCTGGGAGATCAAGCTCCCGCTCCTCGACAAGCTCGGGCAGCGCGTCGGGTCGCTCGTGCTCTGGCAGGACGGCCTGAGCAGCGAGACGGCGCTGTCGCACATGCACACGATCGCGCGCGAGCTGCGCGGCGCGATCCAGGGCCGGATCATCGCCTGCTGGCACGAGGGCGAGCCGTTCGTCGAGCGGATCTCGCAGGGCTCGAGCTCCACGTTCGAGCGTGTCATCCCGCTGCCGATGGTGAAGGAGAGCCATCGTCGACACGACGAGATGTCGGCCGATCACGAGGTCACGCCGCCCGAACGACCGGCCTCCGGGATGCGGTCCAACCTGCGATAGGCGCGCGCATGTCGACGGGAACGCGTACGGGGCCGCGGCGCTACTGCCTCGTGGCGCCGAATCCGCTCTGCACGAATCCGCGGCTGGTGAAGGAGGCCGACGCGCTCGCGGCCGCGGGGCACGAGGTGCGCGTGGTGGCGCTCGCCGTGAACGCGCGCGCGACGGCGGTGGATCGCGAGATCATGGCGACCCGCCGCTGGCGGGTGGAGTACGTGGACACCGACTGGGACTCCAGGGCGGGCGCGCTGCGGCGGGGCGGCTGGGCGATCGTCCAGCGCGGCGCCAGGAAGGCCTTCGACCGGCGGCTGCCCGGCGCGGTCGTGCGGGACCACGCGATGAGCCGCTTCCTGCGCTCGCTGGCGGCGCGCGTCGCCAGCGCCCCGGCGGACGTGGTCATCGCGCACAACCTCGCGGCATTGCCGGCGGCGGCGCGTGCCGCGCGCCGTCTCGGCGCACGGCTCGGCTTCGACATCGAGGATCTCCACGCCGGCGAGCTGCCCGATTCGCCCGAGCACGACGGCGAGCGCGCGCTGGTGCGGGCGGTCGAGGCGCACTACCTCCCGCGCTGCGACTACCTCACGGCGTCGTCGCCGGGGATCGCCGACGCGATCGTGGAGGACTACGGCGTGCGCCGGCCGACGGTGGTCCTCAACACCTTCCCGGCGGAGGCGCCCGTCGGCGATGGCGCGCCGTGGCGGGATCGGCGCGACGGGGCGCCGTCGCTCTACTGGTTCTCGCAGACGACCGGGCCGGACCGCGGCATCGAGGATGTCATCGAGGCGCTCGGGGTCATGACGACCCCCGCGCAACTGTACCTGCGCGGCGCCGTGGCGCCCGGATACGGTGAGCGCGTGCTCGCCCTGGCGGCGGCGCGCGGGTGTGCGGATCGCGTGCATTTCCTCGACCTCGTCTCCCCGGAGGAGCTCGTGCGCCGCAGCGCCGAACACGACGTGGGACTGGCCCTCGAGCCGCCGAACACGCGCAATCGCGACCTGGCGGTGACGAACAAGTTGTTCACGTACATGGTGGCGGGTCTGGCGGTGGCGGCGACGGCGACCACGGGACAGCGGGCGGTGCTCGCGGGGCGCGACGTGGGCGCCTTCCTCTACGCGCCGGGCGACGTACAGTCGTTGGCGCAGCAGCTCGACGCGCTCCTCGCGTCGCCGGAGCGCCTCGCGGAGGCGAAGCGCAAGGCGCGCGAAGCGGCCTCTCGGGAATTCTCGTGGGCGCGCGAGGCGGAGCGACTCGTCTCCTACCTGGCGCGCGAGCCGTCCGCTGACCTGGACGCGCCGCTGCCGAGCCTCACGATCGCGCCCGCCTGATCCACGGGCGGCACCCCGGCCGGCGCCGACGAACCGTTGCCGGCGCCGGCGCCAGCGACGCGAAGGCATTCCGCCTCGATCTCCCCGACCATCCGGTGCGTCGTGAAGCGACCGAGCACGCGCGCCCGGGCCGCGTCGCCGAGGCGCGCGCGCAGCAGCGCGTCGTCAGCCAGGCGCTCCAGCGCGCAGGCGAGCTCGCGCGGGCTCCCCGCCTCGACGAGCAATCCCGTCGCTCCATCCTCGATGATCTCGGACAGGCCGCCGCGCCGCGTCGCGAGCACGGGAACGCCGGCCAGCGAGGCCTCGAGGGCGGTCATGCCGAACGCCTCCTCGACGCGCGACGGGACCACGCAGACGTCGATCTCGCGGAAGATCGCGCCGGTGTCCTGCACGAACCCGCGCCACTCGATCGAATCGGCGACGCCGAGCGCGCTCGCGATCGATCCGAGGTGCGCGAGATAGGCGGGATCGCCGTCTCCGACAACCAGGCAGCGGATGGACCGTCCGCGCTCGCGGAGCAGGCCGAGGGCGGCGAAGAGGTCGTCGTGCCCCTTCCGTTCGGCGACGTGCCCGACGATGCCGACGGTGACTGGAGCGCCGTTCATTCGCTCCGCGCCGGGAGGTACATCGGCGACGTCGGCTCCATTGTACACCACCCGCGTCCTCGACTCCTCCACGCCAAGCGCGCGCAGCTGGGCTCGCACGTGCTGCGAGACGGCGAGGAACGTGGTGGTCCGCGCCGCGACGAAGCGGTACATGAGGCGCGTCGCGCGCGTGGCTCCCGGCACCTCGTGCATGTGGAAGAGCAGGGGCCTGCCGCGCAGCAGCGGTCCGAGGAGGACCACGGGGTCGCGGTTGTTCGCGATCACCACCTCGGGGTCGAAGTCCCGGAGCCAGCGACGGACGGCGAGGAACGCTCCTGGCAGCCGAACGAGCGCCGCGGCCGTCCAGCGAAGGAACGGCGGCCGGAGCCGGAGCGAGATCTTGCCGAGGTGCACGCGCGTGACGGGGACCCCGGCGTCGGCGAGGCGAGCGGGGAAGTCGCCATTGGTCCAGGCGTTGGCGAGGACGCGGACGTCATGGCCGCGTTCCCGGAGACCGCGCGCGACGGTGATCGTGACCACTTCGGTGCCGCCGACGTGGCTGCCGCCGCAGATGATGGCGATGCGCATCTACCGCAGCGCCGGCGTCCCGGCGCCCCGCCGCGTGGACAGGAGCCACGCCGTCAGCGGCGGCTGCGCGTAGCGAATGAAGAGCGCGAACACGATGAAGCGCATCAGGATCCCGCCGATCAGCTTTATCTCCTGCATCTCGAACTGGTCCACGAAGATGAGCAGCGCGCTCGCGAAGGCGATGTTGAATGCCGCCGGCTGTCGGCGCGTGAGGCAGTAGCGGTACATGCCGCCCCAGGCGAGGCCGATGAGGAAGATCGGCACGAACATCCCCCAGCGCCCGAAGTCGATGTACTGCTCCACCATGTACCCGAGGCTGATCGAGGTTCCCTCGGCATCGCTGGCGAGCACGAGCCCCGTGTAGTGCATCGTCTCCTCGGAATCCGACGGCAGGACCGGCTTGTTCGGAAAGAGGACGCGCGGCATGAGCACGTGCACGATCGCCTTCCAGAGCAGCGAGCCGCCCTCGTGCGGCACCTGCGCGGGCACGTGGTCCAGCACCGCGGTGAAGTAGTCCACGTAGGCGAGCCGATCGATCAGCGCGGGGAGCGCGCCCTGCAGCTGCCGCGAATCCACGCCGGACATCAGCGTCGTGAAGGTCTGGATCTGATCCTCCGTCGACACGAGCGCCACCTGCTGGTGCGTGCCCTGGTTCAGGTAGTTCCGGTAGCGCCCCTTCACCGATTGCCAGGCGAGCGCGAAGACGAGCGTGGCGGTGGCGACGATCGTCGTCACGGTCAACGAGCGGAAGTTCAGCCGGCGGCCCGAGGCGATCGCGACGATGATCGTCATGAACAGCACGGACTTGAAGCTGCTGAAGTAGCCGATCCCCGCGACGAACTCGATCGCCACCGCGATGAGGAAGTACGTGGCCCGCTGGCGTCGCCGCAGGATGGAGAAGCCCAGCAGGAAGAAGAACGCCCAGCGGAGGTCGCCGAGCGCGCGCAGGGCTTCGGCGATCGGCAGGAGCGAGCCGGCCACGCGCTGGGCGACGAGGCCGATCGCGAAGAAGGCCAGATAGAGCAGGAACAGGCGGTCCACCGAGAGCGATCGGAGCGCGTCGTCGATCACCTTGAAGGGCGGTGTGCTCAGCGAGCGCATGGCGACGTGCATCCCGATCGCGAGGACGGAGAGCCCGGCGAGGCCAAGCCAGATCGCCGTGGAGATCGTCATGGAGTGCCCGATCTCGTTGACGGAGACGCCGACGTAGTCGGCCTCGAGCAGCTTGGCGACGACCTGCACCCACTGCATCCCGATGGCGAAGAGGAGCACCGGCGTCTCGCCGCGCCGGCGGAGCAGCCGGATGAGCAGGAGGAGGACGCCGATCGCCGCCGGCGTGAGCAGCGGGTTCGACGTCGCCAGGCTCGTGATCATCACCAGCGCGAAGACCACGTACGTCCCCGGGGAGAGCGCGCCCATGTTGCGCGCGCGCGGCGAGGCGGCGCGCACGGGACGGGGCGCGAGATCGGGGTGGAGGGGCAGGGCTCCGGGCCGGGTGGATTCAGTCATCGATGCGTTCGGGAGCGCGGCCACACGCCGGCGGGCGAGTGGCCGCCACCGGCTCGTGCTGACGCGCGCACGGGACATCTCACATGAGCACGAACCGGACCGTGGCCCGGTTCGTGCTCGACCGCACGCCTGACGCGCCGAGGCGCCGTCGCCACCGCAACAGCCGAGTCCGATCGATGCCCCAATCCGGGAGCGCGACCCGGGGGCGCCGCTCCCACGTGGCGCCTCTGACGAGCGTACGCTTCTTCGCCGCCCTGTACGTCGTCTTCTTCCACGCCGCACCGGTGCAGATCCGCGCGATCCCCGTCGCCGATCGCTTCGTCACCGGCGGGTACATCGGCGTGAGCTTCTTCTTCGTGCTCTCGGGCTTCGTGCTCGGGTGGAACTACCTCGAGCGCTTTGCCGCCGGCGACATCACGCGTGGCGAGTTCTGGCGCGCGCGCTTCGCCCGCGTGTACCCGGTGTACCTCGTCGGGCTGATCGTGAGCGCACCGTATTTCCTCCTCGGCGTGATGCGCGAACAGCCGACGCACGCGGCGGCCGCGGCGCAGCTGGGCCGCTCCGCCGCGCTTGCGCTGAGCCTCACGCAGGCATGGATTCCCCAGTACGCGACCGTGTGGAACCTGCCGTCGTGGTCCCTCTCCGTGGAAGCATTCTTCTACGCGCTCTTCCCGCTGCTCGTCCTCGGGGTGATCGCGCTGCCGACGAGGCGCGTCGGCAGGGCGGTCACGATCGCGTGGGCGGCAGCGATGCTCGCGCCGCTCGCGTACGTGCTCCTCCGGCCGGACGGGGCGGTGTACCCGCAGTACGACGTGTCTGACCACTTCTGGGTGAACGCGCTCCGCTTCGAGCCGCTGTTCCACCTCTGGCAGTTCGTCATCGGCCTGCTGGGCGCGAAGTGGCTGCTCGACCGCCGGGCGCGGCAGGTTCCCGCGCGGCGGCGGGACGTGACATGGCCGCTGCTGGGGATCGCGGCAGTCTCGCTCGCGCTGCTGATGTTCGCGGCGTATCCGCTGTACCCGTTCCTGCACGACGGCCTCCTCGCGCCGCTCTTCCTCTGGTCGATCCTGCTGCTTGCCACCGGGGACGGCGTGCTCGTACGGCTGCTCTCGCGCCGGGAGCTCGTCGTGCTCGGCGAGGCCAGCTACGCGCTGTACCTGCTCCACGTGCCGGTGTCGATCTGGCTCACGGTCGTCGGCAAGCACACCGGACTGCCGCTCAATCCCGGCACGAGCATCGGCGCGTTCGCGGCGTACGTGGTGCTCGCCATCGGCGTCTCGGTGCTGACGCTGCGGTACATCGAGGAGCCGGCGCGTCGCGCGATCAGGCAGGGCCGCCTCGGACATCTCGGCTGGCGCGGCGCCCAGGGTGAGGCGGCGCAACCGGCGGTCGCGCCGGAGGGCTGAGGCGACCGCAGGATCAGGCGGCCGAGGGGGTCACCGCCCGGGACGGTGCGCTGCCGCGTCGGGCGAGCTGCCGGACCGCGTGTTCCACGCCGCCCACCGCCGCGTCGAGCGAGTAGCGCGCCATGCGCGCCGCGAGCGCGTCCTGCGTCTCGGGCAGTCCACGCAGGGGCAGCGCGCGGGCGATGGCGGCGGCGAGGGCGTCCACGTCGCCGGTTGGAAAGACCGCGCCCGTCACGCCATCGGTGACGAGGTCGGGGCCGCAGCCCACGGCGTCCGAGACGACCGCGGGGAGCCCACTCGCCATCGCCTCGTTGACGACGAGCCCCCACGTCTCGCTGTCCGAGGGCAGGACGAGGACGTCGGCGATCGCGTAGTACGCCGGGAGCGCCGACTGGTTGCGGAAGCCGGCGAACGCGACCTGCACCCCGGCCTCGGCGGCCAGCGCCCGCAGTTCCGCCTCGAGCGGGCCGGAGCCGACGATCACCAGCGCCAGCTCCCGCCCGTCGGCGCGCAGCCGAGCCGCGGCGAGGACGAGATCGCGCACGCGCTTGAGCGGGATCAGCTTGCCCGCGAAGAGCGCGACCGGCACCTCCGCGCCGATCCCGAGCTCCGCGCGCAGGGCCGCGCGTCCAGGCGCCGCGGCGGCGGCGCGGGCGCGGAACCACTCGTTGTCCACGAAGTGCGGCGCATCGTACAGGCGATGCGCCGCTACCCCGTAGTGGCGCAGGGACTCGCGGTGCCGCTGGCCGACGACGAGGAAGCCGTCGAAGGCGCGCAGCATCGCGCGGTGGGTCACCTCGTTCGCGAGGCGCCGCTGCCAGCTGCGCGGCGTGCCGAGCTGCGAGTCCCCGCGCACCATGACCGGCGTGCGCGTGAGCCGGCAGGCGGCGATCGCCTGCCAGTAGCTCCTGAGGTTCCAGCCGCCGACGAGGAAGGCGTCGAAGCGCCCGCGCCGGACGCGGTCGGCGATCGCCGGCGTGTCGCAGCCGCGGAAGCGTGCGACGTCCGGCCGCGACGCACGGTTCGGGAGGAACTCGTGCGCGTACCCGCTCAGGAGGTCCACGTCCCAGTCGAAGGCAACGCCGAAGCCGGCCGCCGCCTGCTGCGCGGGGCTCTGGCGGTGCGCGAAGTACACCTGCACGTCCATCCGCGCGGCGAGGGCGCGGAAGAGCGGCGCCTGATACTGGATCGGGTGGCTGGCGAGAACGCCGAGTCGCATGGCTCGTGAGCGGTTGTCAGGAACGGCGCGCGATCGCCGTGGCCGCGTCGAGCGCGCCGGCCAGCGTGCGCGTGACGCTCCGCGCCGAATACGCCTCGAACGCCTCGCGGTCCACGCGCGCCGGGTCGAACGCGGCGCTGAACGCGCGGAAGCGCTCGAACTCGTCGGTGAACGTCGCCTGGACGCGCGCGACGTCGGTCTCGCCGTCGAAGGCAAGCACCCGGCCGGCGCCGGTGTCGCGAAGGACGGCGCACGCGGTGCTCGCCTGATGCAGCACGGCGAAGATGGGCTTTCCCGAGAGCACGCCCTGGTACGTCTTCGACGGCGTGTAGTGCGGCTCCGTGCTGCCGAGGATGAAGACGGCATCCGCGGCGTCGAGGTGCGCGAGGACGTCGAGATACGGCACGCGCGCCGGGTGCTCGTGGACGACGGTGCCCCACAGCCCGTGTCGCTCGGCGAGCGGCTTCACGTTGTGCCCGTTCGTGTCGTTCGGCGACCTGCCCGTCCCGATGAACTGCAGCCGCACGTTGGCGAAGCGGTCCCGGTCGGCGGCGATGGCGCGGAAGATCGCCTCGAGCGGCGCGTAGGCGCGCGGCAGCATCGCCCCGGCGTAGACGAGGCGGAACACGTCCGGCTCCCGCTGGAACAGGTACGGCCGCAGCCCGAGCGCGCGCACGCGGTCGTGATCGCTGGCCTCGCCGCCGTAGGGCATGGCCGCGGTGACGCAGCACTCCTGGAGCTGGGGATTCCGGGTGAGCACGTCGCGATAGTACCCCTCGGCGACCCCGGTGATGAGCGACGCGTGCCGCACGGCGAGCGGCTCGAGCCGCCGGGCGAGGTGCATGCTGGCCCACCCCTTCGAGAACCGGCGCTCGCTCCCCGGCCAGCGGTGCACCCAGGGATCGATGTAGTCGATGCCGTAGGGGATGCCGCAGAGGGCGTGAGCGGCGCGGCCGAGCAGCGCGCCGTAGAAGGACGGCACGGTCACGTACAGAAAGTCGGCCGACTCGCGCCGCGCGACGCGTACGATGCGGCGCAGCATCGGCGCGAAGCCGCGGATGCCGATGTCGCCGACGAGGCGCACGGGGCGCGTGGGGAGCGCGCCGACGCGCTCGACGCGCAGCCACTCGGGCACCAGCGCCGCGAGGTTCCAGTCGAGCGCCTCCTCGTACCAGTCGTGGTGCACGGTGACGACGATCGGCTCCCAGCCGAACTCCCGCAGGTGCAGCGCGAAGAGGCGGCTGCGGTGCACCGAGGCGAGGTTCGAGGGCGGGAAGTGAGGGGCGACGATGAGCACGCGACGCAGCGCGCGGCCCGGGCCCGACGATCCGGCCCCGGGGACCGTCGTCTCGACCGTCGCCGTCGCCGGCTCCCGGTCGGGCGCGGCCTGCCAGCGCGCGGCGGTGCCTGACGAGTGCCCGTTCATGCGCCGACGCCGAGCAGCCGCCGGAAGTCGCCGCTCTCGCGGTGGAGCTCCTCCCACGAGCCGCATCCCGTGACACAGCCGCCGCGCAGCAGGTAGAGGCGGTCGCAATTGCGCACCGTCGTCATGCGGTGGGCGATCATCATGATGGTGCGGCTGCCGCGCAGGTGATCCACCGCCTGCATCACGTAGCGCTCGGTCTCGTTGTCGAGCGACGACGTCGCCTCGTCGAGGATCAGCACGGAGGGGTCGTGATACAGCGCGCGGGCGATGCCGATGCGCTGCCGCTGGCCCCCGGAGAGGCGGACGCCGCGCTCGCCGACGACGGTGTTCAGGCCGCCGGGGAGCGAATCCACGAATTCCGCGAGCTGCGCGGCATCGATCGCCCGGCGCACCGCCGCGTCGTCGATCTCGGCGTCGGGGATGCCGAACGCCACGTTGCGCCGGATCGTGTCGTCCACGAGGTAGATGTCCTGAGGGACGTAGCCGACCTGTCGACGCCACCAGTCCGTCTGCTCGCGGATGTCGCGCCCGTCCACGAGCACGCGCCCGCGGGTCGGATGCAGCAGCCCGAGGACCACGTCCACCAGCGTCGTCTTGCCGGCGCCCGTCGGGCCGACGAAGCCGACCACGCTCCCCTTCGGAATGTCGAGCGAGACGCCGGAGAGCGACGGCCGCGGAGCGCCGGGATACTCGAAGTCCACGCCGTCGAGCTGGATGCTCGCGGCAAAGGGCGCCACGTGGGTCGAGGTGGTGGCCGGGACGGCCGCCGCGTTGGCGGCGTCGATCGTCCAGATGTCCTCGTACACGGCGTCGAGCGCCGGCATGCCGTAGCGGATCACCGTCAGCGAGGAGGTGATCCGGTTGAAGGACGGGATCATGCGGACCACGGCGACGGCGAGGAGCGACAGCACGGGGATCATCGAGATGACGGGGCGATGCTGGAAGACCAGGATCGCCGTGACCCCCAGCAAACCGAGCATCGCGCAGACCTCGAGGAACAGGCGCGGGAGCTCCTGCATCACCTGGCGAAAGCGCGCGGTCTCCGCGTAGCGCTCGGCGTACTCGGTGAAGAGGCGCAGGAAGTGGCGTTCGCGCCCGAAGACCTTGGTCACCTTCAGGCTGCCCAGCCCCTCGTTGATCGCCTGGATCATCTTCCCGCCGTAGACCTGCAGGTCGCGGCCGTAGACCAGCAGCCGCGCGCGGATGAGGCGGATGAAGACGAAGGTCGCGCCGCCGAGCACGAGGAGCGCGACGAGCGAGATGAGCGGCTCGGCGAGGAAGAGCAGGAGCAGGATGGCCGACGCCGTCAGGCACTCCATCAGCATCTGCAGCACCGGGAAGAGCAGGCACCCGACGATGTTCTGCGAGTCGATGTTGGTGCGGTGCAGGAGCTCCGCCGTGTTGCGCTGGAGATGGTACTGATAGGGGCTGTGCAGGTACGCCGCGAACAGCCGCCGGGAGATCGAGACCTGTCGATTGAGCGCGAAGCGCGCCTGCAGATAAGTGACGGTCGCGGCGTAGCTGTTCTTGACGACGTACAGCGCGAGGAGCGCGGCGGCGGCGGCGAGCAGCATGTGGTCGGGGCGGCTCGGCAGCAGGCCGAGGATGTCGCGTCCGATGGCGTGGCTGCGCACCCGGTCGGGACTCGTCAGGAGCGCCACGAAGCCGGGGATCGCGCCGACGGCGCACATCTCCAGCACGGCGCCCGCCATCATGGCGGCGAAGAGGATCATCGCGTTGCGTTGCTCGCGCGGCGACAGCAGATAGCGCAGCTCGCGGATGGCGCGTCGCATCAGGCAACCCCCGCGGTGCGGCGCGTCGCATGCTCCTCGGTCACCACCTCGTTCATCAGTACCTCCCAGCGCGCGGCGAAGCGCGCGGTCGAGAATTGCTCCAGTTCCGGCGGCACCTCGCCGCGCCCGCGGGCGAGCGCGGCGAGGACGGCCCGCCGGATGGACTCCGGGTCATCAGGATTCGCGATCTCGCCGAGGACTCCCTCGAGGACCGCCTCGTGGCTCGCGTCGGCGCTGCTCGCCACCACGGGGATGCCGCACGCGGCCGCCTCGAGGTAGACGATGCCGAAGCCCTCGCCGCGCCCCGGCATCACGAACGCGTCCGCCAGTCTGTAGTGGTCGGGCTTCTCCGCCTCGGGCACGTGTCCGGCGAAGACGACGCGGTCGGCAACGCCGAGCGCGGCCGCCTTGCCGTGGAGCCGTGGGCGATCGTCCCCGTCGCCCACGACGAGATAGGCGATGTCGGGGACGTCGAGCGCGAGGCGCGGCAGCAGCTCGAGCATCTCGTCGTGGCCCTTGTAGCGCTCCTCCGCCGAGAGACGGCTCACCGTGAGGAGCACCGTGCGGTCGCGCAGGCCGTAGCGCTCGAGCAGGTGCGCGGGCTTCGCGCCCGGCCCGAAGCGCGCCGGGTCGATGGTGTTGGGGACGACGAAGCCGTGCGGCGTGCGCGGCCGGGCCCACGTCGAGAAGCGCTGCCGCGTGTGCTCGCTCACGGTGACGAAGGCGTCGATCGAGCGCACGAGCCGGTTCGTCACGACGCTCTCCTGCGGCTGCCAGGCCTCGACGCCGTGCACGACGAGGACGAGCGGCGCCTGCTTCCAGCGCGCGGCGATCCAGGCGAGGGGGAGGAGCCGGATGTGGGCGCAGATGACCACGTCCACGCGGCCCACCGTCGGCAGGACGCGCACGAGGCGCCGCGCATAGCGGTGCTTGCCGCCGAGCGAGCGCAGGTCGAAGCGCAGGCGCTCGGGGACGCCGTCGATCGGCTCGTGCAGCGTGCGCGGGAGGGCAAGCACCTCGTCGCACCCGGGCATCGCGCACAGCGCGTCGAGCATGTCGCGGTTGAACTTGGCCATGCCGCCGCGACAGCCGTACGCGTCGGTGACCAGGGCGAGGATCCGCATCGTCAGGCGGCGCGCTCGTGGACGTATCGGGCCCAGCCCCGCAGGCCGCGCTCGGCGTAGCGCGTGTCGCCACCGCCGAGGAGCCAGTCGCGCGTGGGGATCAGGAATCCGGTCTTCTTCCGATGGAGGACGGTGTCGGGCAGCGCCTGGTCGGGCGTGCCCGCCATCGCGCGCTTGCCGAGCGTGGGATGCGCGGCGAGCAGCGGCGCGATCCGCTGCCAGAGCGTCCAGTCCACCAGGGGGACGCGCACCTCCAGCGAGTGGCTCATGCTGGCCCAGTCGGTGTCCCGCAGGAGCTGGTTGCGCATGTACCACGCCGTCTCCAGCGCGGACACCTTCAGCCGATCGGTGGCGATCCCCTGGACCGTCTCGTTCAGCCGCTCGCGGACGGCGAGCTCGCGCAGCCCCTCGACGACGAGCGCCCGGTCCAGGACGCGCGGCAGCTCCCACGGGAGCCGCAGCGCGCGTCGCAGCAGGTACGCGCCGCCCCAGTCGGAGCCGTATTCGAGCACGCTGGCGTACTTCGGCGACGTGAGCGCGGCGATGAGCGGCGCGGAGAGCGCGCGCGCGCCGCGTCCGAGGAGCGCGGCACCGGGGAGGCGCCGCACCGTGTGCACCGTGCGCGGCAGCTCGCGGAAGCTGGGATAGCCGCCGAACAGCTCGTCGCCGCCGAGGCCGGAGAGCGCCACCTTGAGGCCCGCCGCCGCCGCCGCGCGGGCGACGAAGTAGCTGTTCACGCCATCGATGCTCGGCTGGTCCATGCGATCCACCAGCCGCTCGAGCTCACCCCGGAAATCGTCGCGCGTCACCCAGATCGTGTGATGGTCGGCGCCGTAGGCCCGGGCGACCTGCTCGGCGAGCGGCGTCTCGTCGTGCGCCGTGCCGCGGAACTCCGCGAAGCCGAGGGTGACGGTGCGCAGCCGTCCGCCGACGCCGGCGGCGAGGGCGGCGAGCGTGGTCGAATCCAGGCCGGCCGAGAGGAAGACGCCGACGTCCACGTCCGCGACGAGATGGTGCCGCACCGTGTCGCGCATCGCCTCGCGGAGGAGCCGCTGCGCGTCGGCCTGGTCGGCAGGCGCCGCCGCGCCTTCGGCCTCGCGGAGCATCGCGCCGAGGTCCGCATAACGCCGGACGACCGGCCGGCCATCCCGCGCGACGCGCAGCACGTGCCCGGCGGGGAGCGCGCGGACGCCGCGGTAGAGCGTGTACGGCTCGGGCACGTGCCCGAAGAGCTGGAGGCCAACGTGGCCCGCCGGCTCCGGGCTCGTGTCCACGCCGCCGCCGGCGAGCAGCGCCTTCACCTCGGACGCCGCGCGGAGCGCGTGCCCGTCGTCGGCCACGTACAGCGGCTTGATGCCGAACGGATCCCGCGCGAGGAGCATGATGCCCCGCCGCTCGTCCCAGAGCGCGAAGGCGAACATGCCGCGCAGGTGCTCCACCATCGCCTCGCCGTGCTCGGCGTAGAGGTGCAGGAGGACCTCGGTGTCGGACTCGGACTCGAAGCGGTGCCCCTTCGCCTCGAGCGCGGTCCGCAGGGCGCGGTAGTTGTAGATCTCGCCGTTGAAGGAGATGGAGGTGCCCGCGGCGCGGTCGTGCATCGGCTGCGCGCCGCGCTCGCTCAGGTCGATGATGGCGAGTCGGCGATGGCCGAGGCCGACGCGGCCGTCCGGGCTCCACCAGAGGCCGGCACCGTCAGGGCCGCGGCAGCGCATCCGGTCGCAGGTGCGCTCGAGAGAGGCACGATCGGGAGCCTCGGCGCGACGGTCATAGGCGAATTGGGCAGCGATTCCGCACATGCAGGCTTCGGGAAACGACGAGAGCGCGCTCGGAGCGAAGGCATCTCCGGGCGACTGCGGGCCGCTGCGGCACAGTGCACGAACCGGACCGGGCGATGCGGTCGCGGCCGCGCGGTGCGCGAAGACGCGACGGCGTATCCGGGCACGACTGCTGCACACTGTGCCAGTCGATCGGCGCGACCGCGGCGAGGGGCGTATGGCACCTCGCCCGGTCACGTCGTGCGCCAACCTCCAGGTGCTTCCTCCTTAACGGTAGAGATGCAGCAGTCGACATTCGAGAACGTCGTTCAGGCGTGCGGTCGCGCGAGGTGAGAGCGCTCCACGTCATCTCGTCCGTCGCCGCGCGGGAGGGCGGTCCGGCCGTGGCGATCCGCGGCATGACCGCGGCGCTCGCCGAGCGAGGTGTGGAGGTGACGGTGGCGACGACCGACGCCGACGGCCGTGGTCGGCTCGACGTGCCGCTCGATACTCCCGTCGTGGAGCACGACGTCGCCTACCGTTATTTCGCCCGGAGCCTTCCGGGCCGGTACAGGTTCTCGCTCCCGCTCGCGCGCTGGCTGGAGGACAATGTGGCGCGGTTCGACGTGGTCCACGTCCATGGCGTCTGGGAGTGGGCGTCGGTGCCCGGGTGCCGGGTCGCGCGGCGGAAGCGCGTCCCGTACGTGCTGCGCACCCTCGGCATGCTCGACCCGTGGAGCCTGTCCGTGCGGCGGTGGAAGAAGGCGCCGTACTACCGCGCGATCGAGCGCGCGCACCTCCAGCACGCCGCCGCCATCCACACGACCGCGCAGGCCGAGGCCGATGCCATCGCCGCGCTCGGCTTCGGCGAACGGGCGCGGGTGATCCCCCTGGGGGTGAGCGCGCCGCCGACCGCCCCGCGCCCAAGGCCAAACGGGTCCAGTGGACGGGTCCGCCTCGCGTTCCTCGCGCGGCTGCATCCGAAGAAGGGTCTGCCGCTGCTGTTGGAGGCGATGGCCACCGCCGTCGCGCTCGGTTACGACCTCGAGCTCGAGGTGATCGGGGATGGCGACCCGGCGTACCTGTCGGAGCTACGCGAGCGGAGCCGCGGACTCGGCGACCGCGTCCACTTCGCCGGGCACCTGTCCGGCGACGCGAAGTGGACGGCGCTCGCCTCGGCCGACGCGTTCGTGCTGCCCTCGAGCCAGGAGAATTTCGGCATCGCCGTCGCGGAGGCGCTGGCGTCGGGGCTCCCCGTCGTGATCTCCGACCAGGTGGCGATCGCGCCCGACGTGGTGCGGGCGGGCGCGGGGCTGGTCGTGCCGCTCTCGGTCGAGCGGCTGCGCGACGCCCTGATCGAGATCAGCGCGGACGCAGCGCGTCGCGCCGCGATGGGAGCGCGTGCGCGGGCGCTCGCGGAGCGCAGCTATTCGTGGTCCGAATGCGCTCGCCGTGTCGTGGAGCTCTACACGGAAATCGCCGCCGCGCCGCGGCGCACACGCCCGGCCGCCGTCGCGCGGTGATGCGGCTGGCGACCGGCACGCCAGTCGGGGCACGACTACTGCAATAACGCCTCACGGTGAAACAGGCGCCGTGAATGCGTGTGCGGAGGCTCGTCCCTTCGCCCGTGCCGGCATTGAGTTTCGTCGCGATTCCGCGGCCCGGTCTGCGGCCAGGCACGACACCGATTCAAACCGTCCATCATGTACATACTCGGCATCAACGCCTTCCATGGTGATGTCTCCGCCGCGCTTTTGCGCGACGGCGAGCTCGTGGCCGCCGTCGAGGAGGAGCGCTTCCGGCGCGTGAAGCACTGGGCCGGCTTCCCGACGGAAGCCATCCGCACGGTGCTGCGCATGGCGGGCATCACCGGGCGCGACGTCGCCCACGTCGCGGTGAGCCGCGACCCGAGGGCCAACCTGCTGCGCAAGGGGCTCTACACGCTGGCGAAGCGCCCCGATCCGAAGCTCGTGATGGACCGCCTGCGCAACACGCAGCGCGTGCGCGACATCCGCCGGCCCCTCGCCGCGGCGCTCGACATCCCGATGGACGACCTGCCGAAGGTGCATAACGTGGAGCACCACCCGGCGCACCTGGCGAGCGCGTTCTACGTCTCGCCCTTCCACGACGCGTCGCTCTGCGCGATCGACGGCTTCGGCGACTTCGTCAGCACCTCGATGGGGATCGGGGAGGGGAGCCGGATGCGCGTCCTCGAGCGGGTGTACTTCCCGCACTCGCTCGGCATGCTGTACACGGCGATCACCCAGTACATCGGCTTCCACGGCTACGGCGACGAGTTCAAGGTGATGGGGCTCGCACCCTACGGCGAGCCGACGTTCGTCGACGAGATCCGCCAGCTCGTGAAGCTGCTCCCCGGCGGGACCTTCGAGCTGGATCTCAAGTACTTCCGCCACTGGAACGAGGGTGTGGAGATGGAGTGGGAGGAGGGCTATCCCACGCTCGGCATCGTGTTCGCGCCCGCGCTCGACGAGCTGCTCGACCGGCCGCGCCGCCCGGACGAGCCGCTGACGACGCGCGAGGAGAACATCGCGCGGTCGCTCCAGCAGGTGTACGAGGAGGCGGCGTTCCACGTCCTCAACGGCCTGTTCGAGCGCACGCGGAATCCCCGCCTCTGCCTCGCCGGCGGCTGCGGGATGAACAGCGTCGCCAACGGGAAGATCCGCGCGAACACGCCGTTCACCGACGTCTACATCCAGCCCGCGGCGAGCGACAACGGCACCGCGCTCGGCGCCGCGTACCACGTCTGGAACCAGGAGCTCGGGGGCGCCCGCGGCTTCGTCATGGAGCACGGCTACTGGGGCCCGGCGCATCCGGAGGCGGACGTCCTCGACACGGTGCGCGCGCGCGAGGACGACCAGTGGGAGTACCGGATCGAGACGCTGCCGAGCGAGGAGGAGACCGCCCGGACGGCGGCGGCGCTCATCGCCGCCGGGAACGTCGTCGGCTGGTACCAGGGACGCATGGAGTGGGGGGCGCGCGCGCTCGGCAACCGGAGCATCCTCGCCGATCCGCGCCGCGCCGACATGCGCGACCTGATCAATCTGAAGATCAAGTTCCGCGAGAAGTTCCGGCCGTTCGCCCCGAGCGTGGCCGAGGAGGCGCTGCACGACTACTTCGTCGACGCGGTGCCCGACCCGTTCATGCTGCAGGTGTACCCCGTGCGCGAGGACAAGCGCGCGGTGCTCCCGGCCATCACGCACGTCGACGGCAGCGGCCGGCTGCAGACGGTGAGCGAGCGCACCAATCCGCTGTACTACCGGCTGATCAAGGAGTTCGAGAAGCTCACCGGCGTGCCGGTGGTGCTCAACACCTCCTTCAACGAGAACGAGCCGATCGTGGAGACGCCGGCGCAGGCGCTCGACTGCTTCCTGCGCACGCGCATGGACGTGATCGTGCTCAACAACACGATCGTGCGGCGCGTGCCGGCCGCCGCGCGCGTGGAGACCGTGCCGGCGTGATCCCGGCGCGCGCCGCCGTTCCGGTGCTGGCCGACCCGACCGTCGGTGGCGCGCGCATTGCACAGACATCCGACGAACCTTCACTTCCCCCAAGATGACGCACCCGACTCGCGTTCTGGTCACCGGTGCTGGCGGATTCATTGGCCACCACCTCGTCTCGTACCTCAAGGACCTCGGCTACTGGGTCCGCGGCGTCGACATCAAGCTGCCCGAGTACGAGCAGAGCCGGGCCGACGAGTTCGAGCTGCTCGACCTGCGGCGCTGGGGGAACTGCCTCCAGGCCACCCGCGGCATCGACGAGGTCTACAACCTCGCCGCGAACATGGGCGGCATCGGCTTCATCGAGCATAACAAGGCCGTGATCATGCACGACAATGTGCTGATCAACATCCACATGCTCGAAGCCGCGCGGCTCAACGGCACGACGCGCTATCTCTACACGTCGAGCGCGTGCATCTATCCCGGCTACAAGCAGCGCAGCCCCGACGTCACGCCCCTGCGGGAGGAGGACGCCTATCCGGCGGATCCCGAGGACGGCTACGGGTGGGAGAAGCTCTACACCGAGCGGCAGTGCCGGCACTACTACGAGGACTACGGCCTCGAGACCCGCGTCGTCCGCTTCCACAACATCTACGGCCCGCTCGGCACCTATGACGGCGGGCGTGAGAAGAGCCCGGCGGCGATGTGCCGGAAGGTGGCGCTCGTCGCCGACGGCGGGGAGCTCGAGGTCTGGGGCGACGGCAACCAGACGCGCAGCTACTGCTTCATCGACGACTGCGTCGAGGGCATCTACCGCCTGATGCGCAGCGATTTCCGCGAGCCGCTGAACCTCGGCACGGACCGCCTGGTCACGATCAACGAGCTGGTGGACATCGTCGCCGGCATCGCGGGGAAGGCGGTGCGGAAGCGGTACAACCTGTCGGCGCCGCAGGGCGTGCGCGGGCGCAACTCGGACAACACGAAGCTGCGCCAGGTGCTCGGCTGGGAGCCGGTGACGACGCTGGAGGAGGGGCTGGCGAAGACGTACGCCTGGATCCGCGCGGAGATGGCGAAGCAGCCGGAGACGTACGCGCTGGACGGCCGCGCGCCCGCGGAGGTCGAGGTGGCGCTGGCGACGGCCGGGCGGTCCGACGCCGCGCCGCGGCAGGAGCGGGTGCTGGTCGCGGCCGAGGCGCCGCGCGCCGACGTCGCGACGGCATAACGAGGCACGGGCAGCGGCATGCCGGAATCGAACGGGAGCACGCCGTCGCTGCTCCTCGTCAACCAGCACTACTACCCCGACGTCGCGTCCACCGGCCAGCACCTGACCGACCTCGCCGAGTACCTCGCGGCCGAGGGGTGGTCGGTCGAGGTGCTGGCCGGACGGGGGAAGTACGTCGCCGGCCGCATGGACGTGCCCGACCGAGAGGTGCGGAACGGCGTCGCGATTCGCCGCGTCCGCACGACGGCGTTCGGCAGGGGGAGCCACCTCGGGCGCCTCGTGGACTATGCGTCGTTCTACGTCCAGGTCCTCGTCGCGCTCCTCTTCGGTCGCCGGCGCGACGGGGTGATCTTCCTCACCACGCCGCCGCTGCTCTGCTTCCTCGGCGCGATCGCGCGACTGCTGCGCGGTCAGCGGTACGGCATCTGGTCGATGGACCTCCACCCGGACGCGGAGATCGCGTCGGGGATGCTGAAGCCGCACGGGCTCGTCGCGCGCTTCCTCCTCTGGGCGAACGCCCTGGGCTATCGCCGCGCGGATGTCGTGGTCGACCTCGGCCCGTTCATGAAGCGGCGCATCGTCGGCATGGGCGTGGCCCCGGAGCGGACGCACACCGTCCACGTGTGGAGCGCGCGGGACGAGATCGTGCCGCTGCCGCGCGAGGGCAACCCGCTGCGCGACGAGCTCGGGCTGGGCGACCGGTTCGTCATCATGTACTCGGGGAACGCGGGCATCGTGCACGACTTCCGCGACATCCTCGAGGCGATGCGCCGGCTGAAGGACGATCCGCGGCTGTACTTCCTGTTCGTGGGTGACGGACCGCGGCGCGCCGAGATCGAGCGGTACGTCGCCGAGCACGGGATCACCAACTTCCAGTATCGCGCGTACTTCCCGCGCGAACAGCTCCGCTGGTCGCTGTCGGTGGCCGACGCGCACCTGGTGTCGTTGCGCAAGCCGTTCGTCGGGATCTCGGTACCGGGGAAGCTGTACGGCATCATGGCGTCGGGGCGGCCGGCGCTGTTCGTCGGCCCGCGACACTGCGAGTCGGCCCAGGCGGTGCTCGCGGGAGGGTGCGGGGCGGTGGTGGATCCGGACGCCGACGACGCCGCGGCGCGCATCGTCTCCACGGTCCGTGAATGGCAGTCGCACCCCGAGTGCGTGGCCGAGCTGGGGCGGCGTGCCCGGGCGGCATTCATGGATCGGTACGAGCGCGCGTCGAACTGCCGCGCCTTCGCCGCACTCGTCAGGGCGACGTGGCCCGTCGCGACGGCGGCCCGTCAGGAGGCGGGTGCCGGGATCGCCACCGGTGAGGTCCCGGCCGCGATCTACGGCGATTGAGCAGAGGGGGCGCGGCGCGGCGCTGCCGTCAGGTGAAATTCATCAGGAGAGTGCCATGCCCCTGAGCACCCAGCACGAAAGAGGGCGCCCCCCACTCCTGACCAGCCGGCTCCTGGACGCGGCGAGTCCGCGGCAGCTCAGGAGCATGGTGGGTCGCGCGGTCCGCCGTCATTTCGGCGTCCCCGAAACCGACAGTGCGCTCGCGCGGGTCGCGCGCATCGGCTTCGCGCCGCGCACCATCGTGGACGTCGGGGCGAACCGCGGCGATTTCGCCCGCGCGTGCCTGCGTGCCTGGCCAACCGCCACCGTGCTGTGCGTCGAGCCGCTCGACGCGTGCGTCGCGAAGCTGCGTGCGGCGGCGACCGTGGATCGCCGCATCCGGGTCCATCCGGTGCTCGTCGGCGCCGAGGAACGCGCCGCGGTGCTGCTGCACGAGGCGGACGTGGCGTCGTCGGTGCTCGTCGAGCACGCACCCAATGCCTTTCCCACGTCGACGCACCGGATGCGCACGATCGACGCGATCGTCGCCGAGCACGGGCAGGGGTGCGAGTTCCTGAAGCTCGACACGCAGGGGTACGAGCTCGAGGCGCTCCGCGGCGCCGAGCGCACGCTGCCGGACGTGCAGCTCCTGCTCGCCGAGGTGAACTTTCTCGACCTGCACCGCGAGGTGCCGCTCGTGGCGACGCTCATCGCCTGGCTCGCCGAGCGCGGCTTCGTCGCCTACGACATCTGTGGGCTGATGCGCCGGCAGCTCGATGGCGCGCTCTGGCAGGCCGACATGATGTTCGTGCCGGAGGACAGCCCGCTGCGCCGGGACAAGCGCTGGAGCTGACGCGAGCATGCGCATCCTGTTGTCCGTGGACCCCGAGATCCCCGTGCCCCCCCGCCAGTACGGGGGCATCGAGCGCATCGTGGAGGGCCTCGTCGGCGAGCTGCGGGCGCGCGGCCACGCCGTCGCCCTCGCCGCCCATCCCGAATCCACGTGCGCCGTCGACGCGTTCTTCCCGTGGCCCGCCGGCTCGTCCCGCGGCGTGAGCGCCTCGCTGGCGAACGCGCGCACGCTGCGCGCCGGCGTGCGCGACTTCGCCCCCGACGTCGTGCACAGCTTCTCGCGGCTCGTGTACCTCGTCCCGCTCCTCGGGTCGGGGGTGCCGCGCATCATGTCCTACCAGCGGCCCCCGTCGCGCCGCACGGTGAGAGCCAGCGCGCTGCTCGCGGGCGACGCGCTCACCTTCACCGGATGCAGCGACTACATCTGCGCACTCGGTCGGCGGGGCGGGGGACGCTGGGTGCGCGTGCACAACTTCGTGCCGGTGCAGCGTTATGCATTCCGGGAGCGGGTGGCGCCCGACGCGCCGCTGCTCTTCCTCAGCCGCGTGGAGCGCATCAAGGGGGCGCACACCGCGATCGAGATCGCGCGGCGCGCCGGCCGGCGCCTCCTCATCGCCGGCAATCGGCCGCCGGGCGCGGAGCACGAGCAGTACTGGCGGACGGAGATCGCGCCGCACCTCGGCGCGGACGTGGAATACGTCGGCCCGGTGGACGATCGGCAGAAGAACGAGCTGCTCGGCGAGGCGGCGGCGCTCCTCGTGCCGATCGAGTGGGCGGAGCCGTTCGGCATCGTCTTCGCCGAGGCGCTGGCATGCGGCACGCCGGTGATCTCGCGTCCCCGAGGCGCCCTGCCCGAGATCGTCAGGCACGGCGTGGACGGCTTTCTCGCCGAATCCATCGCCGATCTGGCGGAGTGCGCACGTCGCGTCGACGCCCTCGATCGCGGCGCCTGTCGAGCGCGCGCCGAGCAGAGCTTCTCGGCGACGGCCGCGACCGACGAGTACGAGCGACTGTAC
>CAMLIT010000063.1 GCA_946480295.1 uncultured Gemmatimonadota bacterium | reverse complement strand
CAACGTGGTTGTAATTGGGCGCTTGTTCGTTGCCGCGCCGCTCGGGAGCCCACGTGTCCCCCCCCGAGCGGCTCGCCAACGACCAATGACCAATGACGTCCTTCCGGTCCCCGGTGCCCGGGCCACAGTCGGCGCACCGTAGTTCCCTCGGTCGCTGCGCTCCCTCGGGATGACCATGCCCTGTGGCATCCCGGCCTCGTCCCCCGTCCCTCGTCCCTCGTCCCTATCTCCTCCGCCCCCCGAGCCGCTCCGTCGCCTGCCGGAGCCGCTCGAGATAGCTCGCCACCGACTCGTCGTCGCGGCGCATCGGCAGCACCAGCTCCTCGTCGTCCGGATCCGACGACTCGGGCGTGTTCACCATCGAATCGCCGCCCAGGCGGGCCACGGCGGCCTCGAAGGCTTCGACGCCGTTCATCATCGCCACCACCTCCTCGTCGCTCTCCGATCCGGACAGCCACACGCTGCGATCGTCGAGACGCGCGACGAGCTCGTCGCGCACGTGCGTCCGCTCCTCCCGACGAGTGGGGTTCCGTTCGTCCTCCGCGGGGTCGTTCCAGCCGGGAATGGTGGTCATGACCGTCTCCTCATGCCGAAGTCGCTGCGCTCGTCGTTCGTGACGGATTGATATATGAATCGGGCGTGACAGAAAGGGGAAATGTGGCACGCCCCGTGCCGCTCGGCACGGCGGAGATACCGATGATCGTCGCTACCGCGCTGGCCCTGCTGCCGAGATCGATGATCGCCGCCATGCTCGCCCAGGTGCTCGCCAGCGCGGGCCCCGGGCCCGGCCCGGCGCATGTTTCCGCGCGCGACTCGGCGCGGCTCGTCCGGCACGCCCGCTCGGCGCAATCGGACTTCGAGTTCCTCCACCGCAACTATCTGCCCGCGGGCTACGGCAGTTACCGCAGCGCACCGTGCGACGCGGTCGTCGGCCGCTTCTACTACTGCAGCGATGACGGGAGCGACGGCGAGGATTCCATCCCCACCGAATCGCCGAGGGTCGTGCGCGCGCGAGCGCACCTGCTCTCGACGCTGGACAGCATCGGCGCCGTGCTTCCCGGAGACGACTGGGTCGTGGGCGAGCGGGTGCGCTACCGCCTGGACGCCGGAGACACCGCCGCGGCGGTCGCCGTCGCGCGCTCGTGCGGCGCCACCACATGGTGGTGCGCGGCACTCGTCGGCCTCGCGCTGCACGAGGACGGCGATTTCACGCGCGCCGACTCCGCCTTCGACGCCGCGCTCTCGGCGATGCCTTCACCGAAGCGGTGCCGCTGGGCCGACCTCTCCCTCCTGCTCGACGGCCCGCTCCACGACCACTACCGCAAGCTGGACTGCGCCGGCCGCGACTCCCTCTTGCGACGCGTGTGGTGGCTATCGGCGCCCCTCTACCTCGTCGGCACCGAGGACCTGCGCACCGAGATCCTGGCGCGCGTCACCCGCGCGGAGATCGAGGCACACGCGCAGGGGATGCAGGGCAGCTGGGGCGATGACATGCGCGAGCTCATGCTCCGGTATGGGTGGGACAGGTGGTACAGCCGTGTCCAGCCGGAGATCGGCTCGGTGATGCCGGAGACCGTCGTCGGCCACGAGTCGTCGCCGAGCTTCAACTTCGTGCCCGTGTCCGCGGTCGTCGACTCGCCGTTCACCATCTCGCCCGACCGCTTCGACCTGAGGCTGCGCACGGCGCGCATGCGCTACGCGCCGCGGTATCTCCGCAGTCTCCACCCGCTCGCGCCGCAGCTCGCGGTGTTCCGCCGTGGAGACTCGGCCCTCGTGGTCGCCGCCTTCGACGTCTCCGGCGACACGACGCTCGCCGGGCGCGATCTCTCGTCCGGACTCTTTCTCTACGCCGATCCCCACGACGGCGTACGGACCGTGCGCGAGGATACGGCGACGCGTCAGGTGCTCGCCGCCACCGCGCCCTGGCGTCCGCTCGTCGTCGGCGTCGAGGTCCTGGCGCGGAAGGACCGCAACGCCGCACGCATCCGGATCGGGCGGACGCTGCCAGCGCGCCGCGACGGGATCTCCGTGAGCGACCTGCTGCTCTACGCGCCCGCGGATTCCGCCCCGCACCGGCTCGCCGACGTCCTTCCCGTCATGCTGGCGACGACGCGCGTGCATCGGCGCGATCTACTCGGCCTCTTCTGGGAGACGTACGGACTCGCTCCCGCCGGCGAGGTGGTCGGCGTCTCGCTGACGATCGCGCGCGAGAACGAGGGGTGGCTGCGCCGCGCCGCCGAGGCGCTGCGCCTGACGAGTCGCGGCACGCCGCTGAGCGTGCGGTGGGAGGAGAAGCCGGAGGCGGGTAGCGGGATCGCGTCGCGCGGCGTGAGCGTCGACCTCTCCCGACTTCCCGCGGGCCGCTACCGGATCGACCTGACGATCACGCCCGATCGCCGACCGCCGGTCGTCGTCTCGCGCGAGATGGACATCGTGGACTGAACCTCCGCGCTCGCACGCGCCCTGCATGTGCGGCGGGGCGGAGGATGCCGATGAACGGAAGAACCAAAGATCCCTCGCTGCTCGAGAGCGCCGGCCGTGGCGCGCTCGCCGGTCTGATCGGTGGAGCCGCGATGGCGGCCGCGGAGCGCTTCGTCCTGCCTCGGCTGCCCGATCGCCGAGCGCCACGCGTGGCCACGTGGGATGCGCGGATGGCGCGCGCCGCGCGTCGCGCGGGCTGGAACGTCTCGCCCCGATCACGCACCGCGCTCGGCGTCGGCACGCAGCTCGCGCTCGCGTCGCTGCTCGGCGCCGCGTACGCCGTCGCGCGCGATCACCTGGATACGTCGCGCGCCGGCCAGGAGTTGCTGGATGCCGGGCTCGCGTTCGCGGTGTCCGCCTTCGCTCCCGAGCTGCCGCGCGCCAGGCGTCCCGTGCGCATGGGTCGTCGGGGACTGCGACAGCGCGTGGAGCGTCGCGTGCTCTCTCCGATCACCCCGCCCGCGATCTACGGCCGGGCAACGGCCCTCGCCCTCCAGGCGCTCGGGCGCTGACCATCTAGCGGGCCGAACCTCCGAGTAGCATCTTGGCGGCGTACGTGTCGGAACCGATACGTAGGCCGCCAATGCGTGTTTCCCCGGAGCCTCGATGGCCGAACGCATGCTGTCGGCACGGACGCCAGTCGCCGACGTGGCCCCGCGCGCCTGGTCGCCATGACTGGCCGGCTGCTCCGTCCACGGAGCCGGCGATGCCGCTTCGGCGACGGCGTCGCCCGTCCGACGGGTCGCGCGGCGACGTGCGCCCCTGACGTGGCGCACGTCGGCCCGGGACCACCCCGCCGCCACCGTCGACGGTACGCGCGGTCAGCAAGCAGGCAGCGCCCGATCTGGTCACGTCCTTGCGATCGACTCACCCGCTACCTAGGTTGAAAAGTCTATGGGTCCCCAATCGCAGTCCCAGGGCGTCGAGCTCTCGCAGGAGCAGCAGCTCTTCGCGTCGCGCTCCATGAATGCGATTCGGAGCGTCGTCAGGGCGCTTCGCGTCAACACCCGCGCGATCGAGCTACGAACCGGGATCAGTCTCGCCCAGCTGTTCGTGCTCCAGCAACTCGCCGAAAAGCCGGTGGACTCACTCAACGAGCTCGCAGAACGGACGGCCACGCACCAGAGCTCCGTCTCGGTCGTGGTGCGGCGACTCGTGGACCACGGCCTCGTCACGAGGACCGCGGCGCCCCATGACCGGCGGCGCGTCCAGATCGCGCTGACCGACGAGGGACGCACCATGCTCGCGGGTGCACCGAAGACGGTGCAGTCGCAGCTGATCGAAGCACTGATGCACATGAAGGACGAGCAGCGGCGGCAGCTCGCCGATCTGATGGAGGAGTGGCTGCAGCACGCGGGCATCGATCTCGCCGCGCCTCCGATGCTTGGAGAAGAAGCGCCCGACGTACACACCGCGAGTGACTGACCCAACACAACCCCAATTGACCCCCGGCGCGACGCTTCCCGTCGCGCCGTCCATGGCGCCGGCCCTCGCCAGCGTCGAAGGCCCGCCGGAATACCATCCGATCGAGCGGCGCGTCGTCTGGATCTCCGTGCTCAGCATCATCATCGGCGGCCTGTCCGCGGTGATGGCCGAAGCGCTGATGCGGCTGATCGGGCTGATCACCAACACCACCTACTTCGGCCGCGTCTCGACCGAGGTCTCCGCGCCGTCGCCGTCGCTGCTCGGCCCCATCGCGATCCTCATCCCGATCATCGGCGCCATCGTGATCGGGTTCATGGCCCGCTTCGGCGAGGAGGCGATCCGCGGCGACGGCATCCCCGAGGTCATGGAGCGCGTCCTCTACGGGCGCAGCCGGATCTCGGTGAAGGTGATGTTCCTCAAGCCGCTCTCCGCGGCGATCGCGATCGGCACCGGTGGTCCGTTCGGCGCCGAGGGACCGATCATCGCCACCGGCGGCGCGCTCGGCTCGGTCGTCGGCCAGCTGACGCACATCACCGCCGACGAACGCAAGACGCTGCTCGCCGCCGGTGCCGCCGCCGGCCTCGCCGCGACCTTCTCGACGCCGGTGGCCGCCGTGCTGCTCGCCGTCGAGCTGCTCCTCTTCGAGTACCGGCCGCGCTCGATCATCCCCGTCTCGCTGGCCTCCGCCGTCGCCACGGGCATCCACGCCGCGATCACCGGCAACGCGGGACCGATCTTCCCGCTCAGCGGGATCGCGAACCCGAGCCTGCACGCGCTCGCCGGATACGTGATCGTCGGCGCCCTCGTCGGCGTCGCGTCCGTCTACGTCACGCGCCTGGTCTACTGGCTCGAGGACAAGTACGAGGAGCTGCCGGTCCACTGGATGTGGTGGCCGGCGATCGGCGCCGTCGTCGTCGGCGTGATCGGCTACTTCGCGCCGCGCACGCTCGGCGTCGGCTACTACAACATCCAGGAGATCCTCGACGGCAAGATCGTCGGGCTCGCGCTCGTCACGCTCATCGTGCTGAAGCTCACCTCCTGGTCGGTGTACCTGGCCAGCGGCACGTCGGGCGGTACCCTGGCGCCGTTGTTCACCATCGGTGGCGGCCTCGGGGCGCTGATCGGCATCGGCGCGGAGCGCTTCGTGCCGGCGCTGGGCATGGACAATCACGTCGCCGCGCTGGTCGGCATGGCCGCGATCTTCGCCGGCGCGTCCCAGGCGCTGCTCGCGTCGGTCGTCTTCGCCTTCGAGACGACGCGGCAGCCGCTCGGGCTCCTGCCGCTGCTGGCCGGCGGCACCGCCGCGTACCTGGTCTCGCTCTTCCTGATGAAGAGCTCGATCATGACGGAGAAGCTGGTGCGCCGCGGCTCGCCGATCCCGACGGAGTACACGGCCGACTTCCTCCAGCAGGTCGTGGTGCGCCAGGCCGCCACGCGCGACGTCGCCACCGTGCGGGCCAATGACAGCATCCGCGGGGTTCGCGACTGGATCGCGACTCGCGCGGACGGCACGATGCACCAGGGCTTCCCCGTGCTCGACGAGAATGGGCTGCTCGTCGGCGTGGTGATGCGCCGCGACGTGCTCGATCCGGCGCACGAGCCGGAGATGCTGATTCGGGAGCTGGTCACGCGTCCGCCGATCGTCGCGTTCGAGGACAACACGCTCCGTGAGGCCGCGGACCACATGGTGCATTCCGGCGTGGGGCGGCTCCCGGTGGTGGCGCGCAGCGCGCCGCGGGTCGTGACCGGGATCATCTCGCGCAGCGATCTGCTCAGCGCACACTCGGACCGGCTGGAAGCGGCGAGCGTGCCGGAGCCGCCGGTGGCCTTCTCGCGGCGGCGGCGAAAGCGGCAGGAGATGGCGGCGGACTGACGGACCCATGCGGGTTCCGGCCCGCCGCGGCCGGAGGCAGCATGAACCCTGCGGCGGGTCACAGCCCGTAATGCCCGCGATGCGATATATTCGGCCATGCCTCAGCCACTGAATCCAGGCGCCCCGGGGATCGAATGACCCGGGGCGCCCGCCCGGCAGGCAGCACGGCATCCGCGCGCGGCAAGCGGGCGGAGATCACGAGCGCGCTCGACGCCCTCCGGCGCATCGTACGCGCCCTGCAACGGTCGCATCGGATCGCGGAGCAGCGGTGGGACGTCAGCGCCGCGCAGCTCCTCGTGCTCCAGCAGCTCGCCGACGGCGCGCCGCTCTCCATCAACGAGCTCGCCGAGCGCACCTTCACGCACCAGAGCACCGTCTCGGTCGTCGTCACGCGGCTCGTCAGGCGCCGGCTCGTCACGCGCGTCCGATCCAGCGACGACGCCCGCCGCACGGAGATCACGCTCACCGCGTCGGGACGGCAGCTCCTGTCGCGCGCGATGGTGGTCGCGCAGAATCACCTGATCGCGGCGCTCGGCCGCATGAAGAGCCAGGACCTCCAGAAGCTGGCGACGTGCCTGGGCGTCCTCTCCGACGAGCTCGGGATGGCGGAGGAGCCGGCCGGGATGTTCTTCGAGCACGACGGCCGATCGCTCTCCGGGTCGGCCGCTTCCGCGAGCCGGCGCGGAGCCGCCGCGTCCTCCCGGCATCGTCCTTCCCGCCGGCGCGTCTGACAGGTCGCGACCGCTCGCTGTCGGCGTGCCGCCGACTGCGAGCGCCGCCCGCGCAGCACAGATTTCTCGCATCCGCCGTCCGGCGCGTCCGTTCCCGCCACGAGGTCCTCCATGACCGATACGACCACGCGCGCCGCCGCCCGCGCCGGCGCGCCTCACCTGGCCGCCCCCGACGCGAATCCCAGCTTCACGAAGGGGCTCTTCCTCGGCGAGATCCGCGAATCGCTGGTCTTCCCGTATCCCTCGCTGCCGGCCGAGGAACGCGAGAGTCTGGAACTGATCCTCGACGCTTTCCGTGCCTTCGCCGCCGACAGGGTCGACACGCGGAAGCACGACCACGAGGCGCGCTTCGATCCCGCCGCGCTCGAGGGGCTCGCGGCGCTCGGCATCCTCGGCCTCAACATCCCCGAGGCGTACGGCGGCTTCGGCGCGTCGGCCAAGGTCACGGCGCGCGTCTTCGCCGAGGTGGCGGCCACCGATCCGGCGCTCGCCGTCTATCTCGGCGCGCACCAGTCGATCGGCTGCAAGGGCATCGTGCTCTTCGGGACCGAGGAGCAGAAGCGGAAGTACCTGCCGCGCTGCGCGTCGGGTGAGACCATCGCCGCGTTCTGCCTCACGGAGCCGGGCTCCGGCTCGGACGCGCAGGCGATGCGCACGCGCGCCGTCCCGAGCGCGGACGGGTCGCACTACGTGCTCGACGGCCAGAAGATCTGGATCTCCAACGCCGGGTACGCGGGCCTGTTCACCGTCTTCGCCAAGGTCCCGGTGACGGTGGACGGGAAGGCGAAGGAGCGCGTCACCGCGTTCATCGTGGACGCGCAGGCGCCGGGCGTGCGGCTGGGCAAGGTCGAGGAGAAGCTGGGCATCAAGGCGTCCGACACGCGCGCCGTGTTCTTCGAGAACGTCGTCGTGCCGGTGGAGGACCGGCTGGGCGAGGTCGGCCAGGGGTTCAAGATCGCGCTGGAGGTGCTGAACTCCGGGCGCCTCAACCTGGCCGCGGGCTCGGCCCGCGGCACGCGCCGGATCATGGACGAGGCGCTCCGGCATGCGCGCGAGCGCGAGCAGTTCGGCCGTCCGATCGGCAGCTTCGAGATGGTGCAGCACAAGATCGCCGCGGCGGCCGCCGACTGCTACGCCGCGGAGGCGGGCGCGCTCGTCGCCGCCGACATGGTGGATCGCGGCGGCGTCGACTTCTCCCTCGAGACGGCGGCGTGCAAGATCTTCGCGTCCGAGCTCGCGTTCCGTGTCGCGAGCGACGCCCTGCAGATCGCCGGAGGCATCGGCTACTCGAAGGAGTTCCCGTACGAGCAGGCGCTGCGCGACGCGCGCATCAACCTGATCTTCGAGGGGACGAACGAGATCCTGCGCGCCCTGATCGCCCTCTCCGGCCTCCAGCAGCCGGGCGAGCGGCTGAAGGCGTTAGGCAGCGCCTTCCGCGACCCGCTGCGCTCGATCGGCGCGATCGGGTCGTACCTGGCCGGGCGGGCGAAGCAGCAGGTCGTGAAGCCGAGCTTCACGCGCGTGCACCCCGCCCTGTCGCGCGAGGCCGGCGAGGTGGAGGAGCTGGTGCACGCGATGGCGCGCGCCGTCGAATGGGCGCTGCGGCGCCACGGCCGCGCGATCCTCGAGCGGCAGTTCGTGCAGGAGCGGCTGGCCAACGCGGCGATCGACCTGTACCTGTCCACGTGCGTGCTCGCGCGCGCGACGGCGCTCCTCGAGCGCACCAGCGGCGACGGGGAGAGCACGCGGCGCGACCTCGACTGCGCGCGGCTCTTCCTCGCGCTCGCGTACCGCCGCGCGCGCCGCGAGATCCGGATGGTGCGCGCCAACGCCGACGACGTCATGCGCGGCGTGGCCGAGCAGGCGCTCGCGGCCGGCGAGCTCGCGCCCGAACCGCTGTAGCCGTCCTCATCGGCGCATTCCGCCGCTCCGCTCGCGATCGGTATGCAAGCTGCGCGTCGCGCCAGGTTCCGGGCTGCGAGGAGCGCCGCTCGGCATGATGCACCACAGCGTTCAGCGCGACGGAGGAACTATGGCGAACGACGACTACGGACGTGGCGGTTGGGACCGGGACGATCGCTTCGGTCGTGGCGGCAGGGAGCGGAACGATTGGCGAGGCGCGGCCCGCCGCGAGGAGGGTGGTGAGTACGAGCGCTGGGGACGTGGCTACCGCACGTCCGGGAGCGCCGGCAACTACGACGCGGGGAACTACGGGGACGAGGAGTACGAGGCCGGCCACGGCGACCGGGAGTGGCGGAGCCACCGGCTGCGTGATCGTGATCGCGACTCGGGCGATCGCGAGCGCTCGTGGCAGGCGGGGGGACGCGAGCGTGGGGGCGGCGCCTGGCGAGGCGGCTACGGTCCCGGCGGCACGTGGTCGTCGGATCGCGGCGGGTGGGGGAGCCGTGACAACGAGTACGGTCGGCCGGCGGACTACGGCTTCGAGGGCGGCGCCGGCCGCGCGGGCTACGGCGGCATGCCCCCGGGCGAGGGATACGACCGCTTCACGGGCGGCGGGATCGGCGGCGCGGAGACCGAGTGGGGGCGCGGATACGGCGGCGGCTACGGGCGGAGCGCGGACTACGGCGAGCGCGGCGGCCGCGGCGCGTGGGGGCGCGGGCAGCAGGCCGGCGTCGGCCCGGACGCCGGCTCGTCCAACTACGGGGGCTACGGCTACTCGTCAGGCTTCGCCGACATGAGCCAGGGGCGCACGTCGAGCTACGACAGCACCTTCGGCGCGCGCAGCCCGCGCAGCTTCGCCGGCCGCGGCCCGAGGAACTACCGCCGCTCCGACGAGCGCATCCGCGAGGACATCAACGAGGAGCTCACGCGCGATCCCGATCTCGACGCGACCGACATCGACGTGCGCGTGGAGGCGGGGACCGTGACGCTCACCGGCCAGGTCGACAGCCGGCACGCCAAACGACTGGCCGAGGACATCTCCGAGTCGGTGACCGGCGTGCAGGAAGTGGACAACCAGCTCCGCATCCAGCGCGCCGAGGCCGAGCAGCGGGCGGCCGCGCCGGACCGCGAGGTCACCCGCAGCACCGCGCGCGAGAGCGGCGCGCGCCGCGGCGGCACCGCGGCGGCCGGAGGCGCCGGCGCGTCGGGCACGAGCACGCGCACGAACCGCTCGAACGAGCGGAACGCGTAGCACCCCAGCCCCGAAGCAGACGCGCGCCGCCGGTCCATGACCGGCGGCGCGCGGCGCGCGTACCGGTCGTCAGCTCGCGCGGCTGACGGTGACGGGCGGCGTGGCCCCCCCGAGCAGGAAGAGCGGCACCTCGGCGCGCGCCTGCGCGACGGTCGTCGCGACGCTCTCCGGGAGCAGGGCCGCGCCCCGCTGATGCGCCTCCCACACGACCTGCAGCGCACGCGCCTGTCGCTCGAAGGCCATCAGGAACTGGGTGCCCGCCTCCTCCGAGGCGAGCGCGCGGCGCATCAGGCGCTCGAGCTGCAGGCTGGCGACGTCGCGGGTCGCCTCGCTCATGCAGGACTCCAGGTTCCAGCGGGCCCGATGGTCGGGACAGAGGCCATCCCGACTGAGCGAGCCGCCGCCTTCACCGCGGCAGAGCGTGCACGTCGCGATGTCACGCGAGAGTTCGGCGCTTGGGACGAACGGCATCGAGTCTTCCCCTAGAGCGGTCGCGAGTTCCTGGCGAAGGAGCGGGTCGGTCGTCGTGTCGCAGAGCAACCGGAGGCGCAGACGAGCAT
Organism: uncultured Gemmatimonadota bacterium; assembly: GCA_946480295.1. The sequence continues at coordinate 14,669 of CAMLIT010000063.1, read as the reverse complement.
TCGGCTCAAAACCCATGGTCCCTCTCCAGCCTTGGCACTAGCCTTAAACGGTTACGGCTCCGTGCATTGCGCGTCAGGTACCAGGAATCACCGCCGTTCGCCGTCCAGGGATCCGTCCCGGACGGGCGGCGGCGCTCCTCTCCTGGCGCGGAACGCCGGGGTAGCAGGTCGCAACGACGCGACCTCATTTCCTCATCGGTACCCGCATGGTGCCTTTCGACGGGACGGACGAGTCGCTGGACAGCCACTGGGCCGTAGCGGTCATCGGCCCGGAGGAGCGTGCGTCGCTGCTGGCTTTCGCCGAGCGCGCGTCCCGTCGCATCGCCGCCGGCGAGTGGCCCGGGGACGAGGCGATTCCCGATCGGCTGCTGCCGCTGGCCAGCGCGTACGAGTTCGCCGCGCGCGAGTGGCTCGACCTGGAGGGACTCGGGAACCCGGGCGCGACGCCGTCCCCAGAGGAGGCCGCGAGTCGTCGTGAGCGGCTCGAGCTGGGAGCGCACCGCGCCTTTCTCCTCGGCGCCGCGCTGCCGCTCGAGGGCACGGACCGCACGGGAGCGCTCTATCACGCGCTGCTCCTCGCGGCGCTGGCGCAGATCGCCGGCCACGAGAGCGAGTACCGCCAGTGGCTGGCGCTGAACCGCGGCGTGCTGTTCGTCGCCGCGGCCGCCGATCGCTGGGACGTGCAGCTCCTGCGGTACGCCGTCGAGCTCTGGACCGAGGTGCTGGCCGGCGCCGGCCCGTCCGGGCTGGACCGCGCGATGGAGCTCGTCGCGACGATTCGCGAGGAGCGCCCGATGCGCGACAGCGAGTTCCTGGCCGGGCTCGACGAGAACGACGAGATGCGGCTGCGCTTCTATCTCTTCGCGCTCGGGCACCTGACCGACGCCGCGACCGAGGTCCTCCTGTACCGGCTGCACGGGCGGCCGGAGGACGTGCGCTATCGCGTGTTCGTGAGCCTCTCGCTCGCTCGCGAGGCGACGATCGGGGATGCGCGCATGCATCCGCCGCTGGAGTGGCTGTACGAGGCGGCCGTCCGCGTCATCGAACGACGCACCCCACAACTCGAGCTGCTGCCCGAGTCCGAGATCGGAACCCGCGTCCATTAACGCGTCTTGCGGTGGGCGGTGCCGACCAGCACCCCTCGCGCGTTGACGGACCCGGTCACGAACAGCATGGTGCGCCCGCGCGCCGTGATGGCGCGGGAACGCAGGGGCAGCACGGCCACGTCGACCGGGGTCGGGACGGAAGCCTCGTCCGCCACCCGGAACCACTGCTCGGAGCCGTCAGGGCGCGTGCAGCGGGTATAGTAGCCCTCGTCGCCAGCGCACCAGAAGCCATCCCAGCGCTCGCCCTCGGCCTCCTGGCGAAGGGATGTGCTCGGGGCCTCTTCGAGAACCCCGGACGGCCGCGCGCAAGGGACGAGATGCATGAGCAGTGGTGGTGGCAGCGAGGTGAGAACGCCACGTGGGGCAGGGCTGGCAACGTAGAAAGAGCCGGTTCGGCGCGCAATAGCGAAGTTTTCCATAAGTTCTTGATTTTCATGTGGATAGCGGATGTGGACAGCTGTCGAAAACCTCGTAAGTGCGCGTGCGGTCACGAGAATGGGGGCGTCGATTCGTGTTGAAACGGCATGTGGAGCGCTGTGGATAGAAGTGCGACAGTGCCCCTTGCGGCGCCATATGTTTGCCGCACCGCGATCGGCGCGAGAAGAAATGTGAGCCCACGCGTACGTGACGCGGCGCACGCGCCGGAACGCCGCGCTCGTTAGGCACCGGCGCGCGAACGCCGGCGCCGACGGCCTCGCCCCTCCCGCCCCTCCTCGCGCCACGGGCGCGAACGCACACCGCACCTGCGGCGCCGCCCCCGCAGCGCGCCAGCGGAGCCGCCGACGCGGCGCCTCGATCGCGCGCCTCCGCGCCCGGCGACCGCCTCGGTGTGCAGAACTCGCCCTCCCTGCAAGCGAAAATGTGGATGGCTGTGGGGAACTCCCGCCGTTTCCACACGCCGATGTGCAGAGGATGTTGATAGCACTGGAGTTGCGGGCGCGTGCCCTGCGCGCACTCTCACTCTTCCCCGCAGCCGAGCCTCGATGCGTCCAATCTGGAAAGGCGCCCTCACCTTCGGCCTCGTGAACATCCCCGTGCAGCTGCACACGGCGGTGCGCCGCGAGGAGCGCGTCAGCTTCCGGCTCCTGCACAAGGAGGATCTCGCGCCCATCCGCTACGAGCGCGTCTGCCAGCGCGACGGCGACGTCGTCCCCTGGAACGACATCGTGAAGGGGTACGAGTACAGCAAGGGCAAGTTCGTCGTGCTGGACGAGGAGGACTTCAAGGCCGCGGCCATCGAGTCGTCGAAGAGCATCGAGATCCTCGACTTCGTGAGCGCCGAGGAGGTCGATCCGCGCTACTTCGAGACGCCGTACTACCTCCTGCCGGCCAAGGGCGGCGAGAAGCCCTACGCCCTCCTCCGCGAGGCGATCCGGAAGACCGGCACCGTGGGGATCGGCAAGATCACGATGCGCTCGAACTCCCATCACCTCGCCGGCGTTCGCGTGGTGGGCGATGCCCTCGTCCTCGAGATCATGCGCTTCGCGGGCGAGCTGGTGGACGCGTCGACGCTGGAGTTCCCGTCGGCGGACAGCGTGCGCCCGCAGGAGCTGCAGATGGCGGAGCAGCTGATCGGCAACCTGTCCGAGCCCTTCGACCCGGCGAAGTACCACGACGTGTACCACGAGAACCTCATGCGCATCATCCGCGCGAAGCTGAAGGGGAAGAAGGTGGAGTTCGCGGAGCCCGAGGAGCCCGAGGCGACGAACGTCGTGGACCTCATGGCGCGGCTGCAGGAGAGCCTGCGCCAGGGGAAGAAGCCGGCGCGCGCGCACGCCCAGGCGTCGGGACACGCGCGTGGCACGCCCCGCGAGGCGACGCGCCGCGGCCACGCCACGCGCCCGCGGAAGAAGAAGACGGCCTGACCACCCATGCCGACGCGCAGTGGAGTGGCCGGGAAGCTCGCGACGTATCGTCGGAAGCGCGATTTCGGCCGCACCTCGGAGCCGCGCGGGGGACGCGCCCGGGAGCCGCGCGCGGGACGGCTGCGGTTCGTGATCCAGAAGCACGCGGCCAGCCACCTGCACTTCGACCTGCGGCTCGAGCTCGATGGCGTGATGAAGAGCTGGGCGGTGCCGAAGGGGCCGAGCCTCGATCCGTCGGTGAAGCGGCTCGCGATCCAGGTGGAGGACCACCCGCTGGAGTACAACACCTTCGAGGGGATCATCCCGGAGGGCGAGTACGGCGGGGGTACGGTGATGCTCTGGGACCGCGGCACCTACACCGCCGACGGCGCGTCGGCGGACGACGAGCGCGCGGCGCTGCGCCGCGCCTACGCGCGCGGGAAGCTGGAGATCACCTTCCACGGCGAGCGGCTGCGCGGCGCGTTCACGCTCGTGCGGAAGCACGGCGACGCGGACGGGAAGCCGGAATGGCTCCTCGTCAAGCGCGACGACGCGACGGCCGATCCGCGACGCGATCTCGTCGCCGAGGTGCGCACGTCGGTGGCGACGGGACGCACGATGGAGGAAATCGCGGGCGAGGCGTCGCGGGTGTGGCGATCGGATCGCGGGAGGCGGGAGGCGGGAGGCGGGAGGCGCGCGACGGCGCCGCGAGAGACGGCATCTCGGCCAGCCGGAGCGCGCCCGACGGTCTCCCTCCCGCCCGAGCTCTCCCCGATGCTCGCGACGCTCGTGCACGAGCCGCCGTCGGGGGGCGGGTGGGTGTTCGAGCCGAAGTACGACGGCATCCGCGCCCTCGGCGCGGCGACCGCCGACGCGGCGGCGCTGCTGAGCCGGAACGGCAACGTCAAGTCGGCCCAGTTCCCGGAGATCGCCCACGCGCTGCGCGCGCTGGCGCGCGAGCGCGGCCACGGCTTCGTCGTCGACGGCGAGATCGTGGCGCTGGCCGACGGCGCGCCCGCGCGCTTCCAGGCGCTGCAGGCGCGCATGCACCTCACCGACCGTGATGCGATCGCGGCGCGCGCCCGCGCGACGCCGGTCGCCTACATGATCTTCGACCTCCTGATGGAGGGCGACGACGTTCTTCTCGCTGATCCGTGGCGCGTACGGCGGAAGCGTTTGCTTCAGCTCCTACTCCCCCCGGTGCCGGACGTGCTGCGGGTCAGCGAGGTCCACGACGGCGACGCCCCCGCGCTCCTCGCGCGGGCGCGCGCCAGCGGCTGGGAGGGCGTGATCGCCAAACGCGAGAGCGCGCCCTACCAGCCGGGCCGGCGCTCGCGCGACTGGCTCAAGCTCAAGGTGGAGCACCAGCAGGAGTTCGTGGTCGGCGGCTTCACCGAGCCGCGCGGCGGGCGCGAGCACCTCGGCGCGATCCTGCTCGGCTATCACGACCCGGAGGGCCGCCTGATCTACGCCGGCCATACCGGCGGCGGCTTCACGCGCGCGAGCCTGCGCGAGATGCACCGGCGCCTCGCGCCGCTGGAGCGCCGGACCTCGCCCTTCGCCGGGGCCACGCCGCGCACGAACCAGCGCGCGCACTGGGTGCAGCCGAAGGTGGTGGTCGAGGTGAAGTTCAGCGAGTGGACGGCGGACGGGAAGCTGCGCCAGCCGGTCTTTCTCGGCGTTCGGGACGACAAGCCGGCGCGCGACGTCGTGCGGGAGGGCGGGACGGCGCCACCGGGTCGCCCACGACGGCGTGCCTCGCCGTCGGGACGAACGCGGAGCGCCGCCCCGCGCGACGGCGCGCGCGAGATCGTCGCGCAGATCGAGGCGCTCGCCGCGAGCGGCGGCGCCGGGGTGCTCGACTTCGGCGCGCGGGGCACGCTGGAGGTGTCGAGCCTCGACAAGGTCTTCTTCCCGAAGACGGGCCACACGAAGGGCGACGTGATGCGGTACTACGCGGGCATCGCCCCCCTCCTGCTCCGCGCGATCGCCGACCGCCCGCTCGTGATGAAGCGCTTCCCCGGCGGCGTGGAGGGCGAGGCGTTCTACCAGCAGAAGGCACCCGCCGACGCGCCGCCGATCGTGCGCGTCGAATCCGTGGCCGACGAGGGGATCACGACGCAGCGGCGGGTCATCGGTGGCGACCTCCCCACCCTGCTCTACCTCGTGCAGCTCGGCGCGATCTCGGTGGACCCCTGGCACTCGCGCGTGCGGTCGATCGGGCTCGCCGACTACGCGATCGTGGACCTCGATCCGGGGCCGCGCGCGAGCTTCCGCCGCGTCGTGCAGGTCGCGCGGTGGGTGAAGGAGGAGCTCGACGCGCTGGGGCTGCACGCGGTGCCGAAGACCTCGGGCGCGAGCGGGATCCACATCGTCCTCCCGCTCCCGCCGAAGGTACCGAACGAGGCGGCGCGCGCGCTCGCGGAGCACGTCGTCCGTGGCGTGGCGGAGAAGCACCCGCGGGAGACGACGCTGGCGCGGTGGGTGAACGCGCGGCCGGCGGCCGCCGTGTACCTCGACTACCTGCAGAACATCCGCGGCAAGACGGTGGCGAGCGTGTATTCGGTGCGCGCGCAGCCCGAGCCGTCGGTATCGACGCCGCTCGGGTGGGACGAGCTCACCGACGACCTGGATCCGCGCGCGTTCACCGTGGACACGCTCCCGCGCCGGCTCGCCGAGGTCGGCGACCTCTGGGCGGAAGGGATGCGCCGCCGGAACAGCGTCCGGAAGCTGATCGCGCATGGTCTCACGTCCTGAGCACCCCCGCTGGGTGGTGCACGCCTTCGTCGAGTGCCGCGGCCGCGGCGGCCGGTGGTGGCTCTACGCGCGCCCCGCGCTCGCCCCGGACGATCACCTCGCGGCACTGCTCTCCGGCGAGGCGGTGGACGAGGAGGACCCGGTGGTGAACGGCCTCGGCGTGCCGCAGGACGTCTCGCCCGCGGTGCTCGACGAGTACACCTGGCGCGTCGCCGGCCCGCACGCGGGCGATGCGGGGAACATCGTCAGCGTGCGCGAGGCGAGCGCGTGGATCTCGCGCGGGGCGTCCACGGCGTGGCCGGGGAGCGAGTCGTTCTCGCGCGTGACCGATCCGCGCTGGGAGCACGCCACGTGGATGGGACGGCCGGAGGTCGATCACGTGCTGTCGCTGTACGAGGCGGGGGCGGGGCAGCCGGCGCCGGCCACCTTCTGCGCGCTGCGCGCGATGATGCGCGAGCTGGAGCGCGACTATCTCGTGCGCGTCGTCCTCTGGTTCGAGCGGCTGCCGCTCGTGATGGACGTGGCGACGGCGGAGCCGCCGCCGCTGCTGCGCGACGACCGCGGGGAGCTCGACCGTGCTCGCTGGCGTGCGCGCCGCGTGCCGCTCCGCGACGACCGCGCCGGCCCGCGCCGCTCGTGAGCGACGCCATGGCCGGCGGGTGGCCCTCGGAGGCGCTCCTCCGCTTCGTGGACCTGCTCTACGACGCGATCGCCGCGCGCGACGACGCCGCCGTGGCGCGCCTCCTCCGCATGCGCATCGCGACGCAGCTGCCGCGCGAGGTGCGCGAGGATGCGCTGGCCACGTCGCGCGCCCCCCGCGGGAGCTTCCGCGCGCCGATGCAGCTCCTGCAGTTTCGGCACCGCATGGCGCAGCTCGGGACCGGTGACGGAGCGGCGGTCGTGGCGCAGCTCGAGCTGGAGCTGCGCCCGCAGCCCGTCGGCCGGGCGCGGCACGCGAATTCCCATCGCCTTCGGCGTGGAGGTTGGAAACGCCGAGGACACGAATGAAGCTGCCGATTCCCACGACCACCGCGCCGATGGAGGCGCAGAGCGCGCGCGAGCTGCCCGAGGGCGACGACTGGCAGTACGAGCCGAAGTGGGACGGCTTCCGGTGCCTGGCATTCCGTGACGGAGCGCAGGTGGAGCTGCGGTCGAAGGCGGGGCAGCCGCTCGGTCGGTACTTCCCGGAGGTCGTCGCGGCGCTCGCCGCGCTCCCCGCCCCGCGCTTCGTGCTGGACGGCGAGATCGTGGTGCCGGTGGAGGGGGCGTTGTCGTTCGACGCGCTCCTGCTGCGCATCCACCCGGCGGCGAGCCGGATCGAGAAGCTCTCGCGCGAGACGCCGGCGCACTATCTCGTCTTCGACCTGCTGGTGGACGCGGAGGGCGAGGACCTGAGCCGCCGGCCGCTCGCGGAGCGCCGGCGCGCGCTGGAGCGGTTCGCGAAGGCGAACCTCCGCGCGCGGAGCCTGCTCGCGCTGAGCCCCGCGACGCGCGACGTGGACGAGGCACGGCGGTGGCTCGGCGGGCACGCGGGGACGGACGGCGTCGTTGCCAAACGAGTCGACCTCCCGTACATGAGCGGCGACCGCACGGGGATGCGCAAGGTCAAGCGGATCCGGACGGCGGACTGCGTGGTCGGCGGATTCCGGTACGCGTCGAAGGGGCACGTCGTCGGCTCGCTCCTCCTCGGGCTGTACGACGCCGAGGGGCGGCTCGATCACGTGGGGTTCACGTCAAGCCTGCCGGCGGCGGAGCGCGAGGCACTGACGCCGAAGCTCGAGCGGCTCGTCGGCGGCGAGGGGTTCACCGGCAAGCGGCCAGGCGGCCCGAGCCGGTGGAGCACACGCCGGTCGTCGGAGTGGGAGCCGCTGCGCCCGGAGCTGGTCGTGGAGGTGCAGTACGACCACTTCACGAACGGCCGCTTTCGACACGGGACGAAGTTTCTCCGCTGGCGCCCGGACAAGGCCCCGCGGCAGTGCACGATGTCGCAGGTGACGAGTGACGCGCCTGCGACAGAGAACGCGAGGACGAAGGCGAAGGGACACAGGTTTGTGAGATGAACATTTGTGCGGAGCTCGCTGGAACCATGTTTGCCTAGGAGACAGGCATGGCGCTCCGTGAATTCATCGACTCGAAGGGTGTGCGTTGGCGCGTGTGGAGCACGCTGCCGACGACCGCCGTCACGCTCACCAGCGGCTTCGAGCGCGGGTGGCTGACGTTCGAGTGCGAGGAATGCCTGCGGCGGCTCGCGCCGATTCCCGAGGGGTGGGACGGCCTGACCAACGATCGGCTCGAGTTGCTCTGCACCCTCGCCAGCGACGTGCCCCGCCGCACCGGACAGGTGGACTGATCGCGGGCGCGGCCGGCGAGCCAGAGGGCCCCTGCGCGTCGGCGCAGGGGCCCTCTGGTCATCACCGGTTCAGCTGGATGTTCTCGACGAACGTCCCCTGACCACGCGCGACGACGAGGCTGACGATCCCGTTGCGCGCGTCGTCGATCGCCCTCTGGAGATCCTGGACGCTGCGCACGGGGTGCTGCGAGCCGTCGGGACCGAGCGCGGCGACGATGACGTCGTGCGGGAAGAGGCTCTGCGCCGCCGGCCCGTTGGGATCGACGCTCCCGACGAGGAGCCCCTCCGTGCCGCTCGGGAGGCGCAGCTGGGCCGCGAGCTGCTGCGTGAGCGGAGCCACCTCGACGCCGAGCCGTCCGCCCGGACGGGAGGGCCCGCCGGTGGCCACGTTCGTCGTGTCCGGCGGCGTGGGCGCCTCGCCGAGGGTGACGCGGATCTGGCGCTGCGTGCCGAAGCGCTGGAGGCCGAGCGTCACCGTCTGGCCCGGCTGGTAGGCGAAGATCATGCGCTGGAGCTGCGACACGCGATCGACGGGCCGCCCGTCGACGCTGAGGATGATGTCGCCGATCTGGACGCCCGCTCGTTTGGCAGGGGTGTCCGGACCGGAGAAGCCGCCGACGAGGGCGCCGCGGATCTGCTGGAGCCCCGCCGCGCGGGCGTCGGCGGGCCCGACGTCCTGGAGCGAGATCCCGAGGATGGCGCGGCGGACGTGGCCGTACTTCAGCAGCTGGTCCATGACGATCCGCGCGAGGCCGATCGGGATGGCGAAGCCGTAGCCGGCGTAGACGCCGGTCGGGCTCTCGATGGCGCTGTTGATCCCGATCACGCGCCCCTGCATGTCGATCAGCGGTCCGCCGGAGTTGCCGGGATTGATGACGGCGTCCGTCTGGATGAAGTCGACGACGGCGTAGTCGCTGGCGAAGAGCGTGCGCAGGCCGCCGGAGCGTCCCTTCGCGCTGACGATGCCGGCGGTGACGGTGAAGTCGAGCCCGAGCGGGTTGCCGACGGCGAGCACGCCGTCACCCACCTGCACGGTGCTGTCGTCGCCGAGCGGGATGGTGGGAAAGCCCGAGCCGTTGATCTTGATCAGGGCGACGTCGGTGGACGGGTCGTGCCCGACGACGGTCGCCGTGAAGATGCGCCGATCGGGGAGCGTGACCGAGACGCGGCTGGCGCCGGCGACGACATGGTTGTTGGTGATGATGTAGCCGTCGGGGCGGACGAAGAAGCCCGTGCCGCCGGCGCGCGACGGCCCGCGCGGCTGCATCTCGGGCGGGAGGAGCCCGGGCGGGATCCCCTGCTCCTGCTGCTGCATGCGGGCCGTGGCCGCCGCGGAGAACTCGGATTCGATCGACACGACCGCCGGCGTGACCGCGCGCGCGATGCGGGCGAGGTCGCCCGTGGCGGCACGCGCCGCCGGGGTCTGCGCGCGCGCGCATCGCGTCGAGCCGACGACGACGATGGCGAGAGCGAGTGGCGTGAGCGCGCGAGCCGTGCGCGCGCGCACGAGAGTGCGATGTGTGGTGCCGTTCATGGTGCGCCCCTCTGTCGCGAGCGAAGTTCGGGAGCGATGCGCGGATGGCTTCCGGCGCGCGGCTCCCGCGCCGAGCGGCAAGCGTGAACCATGCCACACGCGGCGCCGACGGCCGCCTAACCGCGAGGCACCGAACCTGCCCCCGGAGCGCCGCGACCCGGAGGTGACGTGTCCGACGGCAACCACATCCTGCGCGCACTGCGCCACCGCAACTACCGGCTGTTCTTCGGCGGCCAGAGCGTGTCACTCGTCGGCACGTGGATCACGCGCATCGCCACGAGCTGGCTCGTCTACCGGCTCACCGGCTCGGAGCTGCTGCTCGGCGTGGTGGGCTTCTGCGGGCAGATCCCCACGCTCGTGCTCTCGCCCTTCGCCGGCGTGCTCGTGGACCGCTGGGACCGGCACCGGATCCTCCTCGTGACGCAGGTGCTGTCGATGCTGCAGTCGGTCGCGCTCGCCGCGCTCGCTTTCCCCGGCCTCATCACGGTCAACGAGATCCTCCTGCTCCAGGTCGCGCAGGGGATGATCAACGCCTTCGACACCCCCGCCCGGCAGGCGTTCGTGATCGAGATGGTCGGCAGCCGCGAGGACCTGCCAAACGCGATCGCGCTGAACTCGTCGATGGTGAACGGGAGCCGCATCATCGGTCCCTCCATCGGCGGGGCGCTGATCGCCGCGTTCGGCGAGGGCTGGTGCTTCGCCCTCGACGCCCTCTCGTACCTCGCCGTGATCGCTTCCCTCCTCGCGATGCACGTCACGCGCGTCGAGCGCCGGCGCGCATCCACGCCGGTGTGGGAGGAGCTGCGCTCTGGAGTGAGCTACGCGACCGGGTCGGTGCCGATCCGGACCGCGCTCATCCTCCTCGCGCTCGTGAGCACGATGGGGATGCCGTACTCGGTACTCATGCCGGCGATCGCCGCGGACGTGCTGCACGGGGGCGCGCACACGCTGGGGTTCCTCATGACCGCCTCGGGCGTGGGCGCGCTGGCGGGCGCGCTCTACCTGGCCGCGCGCCGCTCGGTAGTGGGGCTCGGCCGCGCCATGCTGTTCTCGACGCTGCTGTTCGGAGCCTCCCTCGTCGCCTTCGGGCTCTCGCACCACTTCTGGCTGTCGATGGCCGTGCTGCCGGTCGTCGGCGCGGGGATGATGATCGAGATGGCCTCGACCAACACCATCCTGCAGACGATCGTCGACGAGCACATGCGCGGCCGCGTGATGGCGTTCTACACGATGGCGTTCCTCGGCACGGCCCCCATCGGCAGCCTGCTCGCCGGCGTGATCGCCGCGCGGATCGGCGCGCCGATGACGATCCTCGCGGGCGGGCTGGTCTGCATCGCCGGAGGGATCTGGTTCGGCGCGCGGCTGCCGAGGCTGCGGGCGCTCGTCCGCCCGATCTACGTGCAGCGGGGGATCCTCGCGCCGCCGGCCGTGGACGCGGGCTACCCGCGCGGGTAGCCCGCGTCCGCTCAGAAGGCGATCCAGACGTAGGCGAAGAGGGTGTTGTTGTCCGACGCGCGCCGGCCGGCGGCGTCGTAGTTGGCCGTCGCGCCGTTGAACTTCTGGTAGGCGACGTACTGCAGGCCGAGGCGCGTGTTCTCCCAGGGATTCACGGTCAGCTCCGCCGTCACGTCCGAGGAATTCGGTCGTGCGCCCGCGAAGCCGGACAGGGGCGCCGGCGCGTAGAGCAGCGTGTCCGAGCTGCCCATGATCTGGTTGTATCCGAGCGTGACGCCGTACGTGACGCCCGGGACGTACGAGGCGTTGACGTGCAGCGCCTGGAGGTGGCCGGTGCCCGCTTCGGCCTCCGGGGGAGCGGCGAGCGCGAACGCCTCCAGCTTCTGGTGCTCGTAGATGTACGACGCCCGGCCGATGAGATTGCCGGTTCCCACCCGCTGCTCGAGCTGCCCGTCCACTCCGACATCGGTGTACCGGTTCCGTGCCCCGGTGACGCCGGTCGGATAGAGCTCCGACACGAGGCCGAAGGTGCCGAGCATGGCGTAGGTGGAGGCCACCTGGTGCTGGAGGGCGAGGCGCCAGTAGGGCGCGAGCGCGTGCGTGGTGTTGGTCGCCGTGGAGTCGAGCGGCTCGCCGAACCCCTGCGGCGCGGAGCGATACGCCGTCAGCTCGGTGTAGAGGGTGTTGTTCCAGAGCGAGTAGGCGCCGAAGCCGACGACCTGCTGGGCGAGCGTGCCCTCGACGAGCGTCGCGGCGCCGGGCGAGGGCGCGCTCGCCGAGGCGATGAACGGATAGCCCCACGCGGGGAGCGTGTTCCACACGTCCTGCACCGTCGGGTTGTTGTGCAGGGTGAGGCCGAGGAGCAGGTCGCTGCCGGCGAGCGTGTGGTGCGATGCATAACGAATGTCGACGTTGTCGATGCCGAAGGCGTTGTCGACGTCGGCGTAGGTGAACTGCGTGAACGCGCCGACGTTCGGCGTCACCTGGCCGGCGAGGAAGACGCTGAACTGCTGCGGGAAGGAGGCCGTGTTGTTCTGCGTGCCGGGGACGGCGGTGTTCGTGCGCGTGAGCGAGGTGACGACCATCGCGGCCGCAGGCGGAATGGGCGCGAGCTTCAGCGTCTCCGTGTTCGAGTCGCTCCGCGCCTCGATCGTCTGGAGTCCCGTCATCGTGTACCCGTTCAGCTTGAAGAGGCGGCCGAAGGGCGTGAGCTGCGGGAACTGGTAGTGGCACGCGCTGCAGGCGAGCTTCGTCTGCCGCGAGAACGCGGGGATGTTGCCATGCAGCGCGCGAAGCAGCTCGGCGCCCATGAGGATGCGTCCGCGGCCTGGGTACATGGGCGAACGACCGGCGGCGACCGGCGGGTGCCCGCCGCCTCCGGGCACGAGGGCGCGAGCGGCGGGGGCCCGCGCGAGCATGGGCACGAGCGACAGCAGCGGGATCCAGCGCGGGATGCTTCGGCGCGTCACGAACATGCGTCCTCCTGGTGGATGCGACGGTGGCGGCGGCCGGGTCTCGCCGGGGCGGAGGCACCGCGGCCGCCGAGCGGCGGCGTCAGGGCTTCGCGCCGCGGTGGTCGACGGACCAGATGTAGGCGGCGACGCGGAGCGCGTCGGCGTCGCTGATGCCGCCCGGATGGGCGACCATCGCGGTGCCGGCCACCCCATGCGTGACGACGTGGTAGATCGCGTCGAAGTCGCCGTCGTGAGCATCACGCCAGGGGTGGGCCCTGAGCGTCGGGGCGATCGGTCCGCCCTCGAGATTGGCGCCGTGGCAGGCGAGACAGGTGCCCTGGCCGTGGAAGATGGCGCGCCCGGCGTCGACGACGGCGGGGGTGATCAGGGCGGTGTCGGGATGGGGCGCGGCAGCGGCGGCCGCGCCCTGCGCGGCCAGAGGCGCGGCGCGGCCAGCCAGGACGACGAGACTTGCGACGAGGGCAGAGGCTGCGAGACGCATGGTCCTGCTCCTGCGCGATGCGGCTGCCGCGAGTCGCCGTGGGTGGGAGCGGCTCGCGGTGGAGCGAACCTGCCGCGCGGGCCGGCGGCAACCATCGGTGAAGGTCCCGAGCTTTGTAGGAGAACGCCGGACACGGGGGCCGTGGCGGCCGGATTGTCTCCTCCCGTGCGCGGGCGCAGCGTGCCCCCATGCCCGCGACCGGATCCACCGTCACCCTCGCCGCCCGGGCGCTCCGGCGCTGCTTCGGGGACCGCGTCGCCGTCCGGCGGGTCGACCTCACCGTGTCGAGCGGCGAGATCGTCGGCCTGCTCGGCCCGAACGGCGCCGGGAAGACGGTGACGTTCTACATGCTCGCGGGTCTGCTCCCTCCCACCTCGGGCCAGGTGCTGTTCGACGATCGCGACATCACCGGGCTGTCCATGGCCGAGCGGGCGCGCCGCGGGCTGGCGTACCTGCCGCAGGAGCGGTCGATCTTTCGCGGCCTCTCGGCGCGGGACAACGTGGCCGCGGTGCTGGAGTGCCGGGGGTACCGGCGGCGCGAGGCGCGCCGGCGCGCGGAGGCGGCGCTGGAGGAGTTCGGGCTGACCCACCTGGCGCACGTCCGGGCCACGCAGCTCTCCGGCGGCGAGCAGCGGCGGCTCGAGGTCGCGCGCGCGGTCGCGCTGGAGCCGCGCATCCTGCTGCTCGACGAGCCGTTCGCCGGGATCGACCCCATCACGGTGGAGATGATCCACGGCCTCCTCGAAGGGCTGAACCGGCGCGGGATCGGGATCCTCATCACGGACCACAACGTCCGCGAGGCGCTGCTCCTCTCCCGGCGCGCGTACGTCCTGTTCGACGGGGCGGTCCTGGCCGAGGGGAGCGCGGATTCGCTCTTGCGGGATCCGGAGGTGCGCCGCCGTTTTCTGGGGGAGGGTTACGCGATGGGCGCCGAGCCGCTGGCGACGACGACGGCGGGCGCAGGTGACGGATCCGCCGACACAGTCTGGCGTGACCACCCGACAGACAGCATCGGCACGCGCTCATAGCGTCCAGTCGGTCTCAGACGGGGGTAGCGATGCACGCGCACGATCTGATGAGCACGGAGATGCACGTGCTGACGCCGGGCGAGCCGGTCCGACGTGCAGCGGAGCTGATGCGCGAACTCGACGTCGGGTTCGTGCCCGTGGTGGACAATCCCGTGGACATGCGGCTGCAGGGCGTGATCACGGACCGGGACATCGTGGTGCGCTGCATCGCCGAGGGGCGCGATCCCTCGTGCGTGCTGCGGAAGTACATGACGGGGGCCGCGCTGCAGACGGTGAGCCCCGAAGCGGACGTCCACGAGGTGCTGGCGAAGATGACCGACGCGCAGGTGCGACGCATCCCCGTCGTGGACGAGGACAATCGACTCCTCGGGGTGGTGTCGCAGGCCGACGTGCTCCTCCGACTCGGACCGAAGGAGCCGCTGCACGTCGAGCGCGCGCTGGAGCACATCTCGGCGCCGGCGCCGGCGCCCGCGATGCCCTGAGCGCCCGGCATCCACCAGGACGATGACGGCCGCCGCCTGGCCGGGATCGGCCCCCCGCCGCCCCCGGAAAGGGGGCAGGTCGGGTGGGGCACGCCCTCGAGCAACGCACACCAGCCGCCCCCCCTCGTCGCTGATCCGCACCTCCCACACCTGCGTC